>SKIN01000022.1 GCA_007116405.1 Candidatus Kaiserbacteria bacterium
GTAATACGTAGTGATGCATTATAACAAGGGGACTGATGCGCGGTTAGCTCAGTTGGTAGAGCGCCTCGTTTACACCGAGGATGTCGGGGGTTCGAGTCCCTCACCGCGCACACAAAGCGAATCCAGCTCACTTTTTGTGTGTTGCGAACATGTCTAGATTGTATCGATAGCTCATTATCTCACTTTGCCAAAAAGTGAGGCTGCGACGGGCAGGAGGCACTTAGCGAGGTACGAGCTTAGTGACCTCACGCCGAGCCCTCACCGCGCACACAAAGCGAAGCGTCGTGTGTGCGACACAAGAACATGTCACCTGGCATGTGACCTGTTACTCATGGTACAGTACCTCCATGACAGAATTACATTGCATTGTTTCCGGTCGGGTGCAGGGCGTCTCGTTCCGGGACTTCATACGCAGCATTGCGATCGAACTTGGCATAAACGGGTATGCGAAGAATCTTTCTGACGGCTCCGTCGAGGTCGTGGCACAAGGTGAATTGCAGATACTCAAGGTACTGATGAATCATATATACACCGGCCCTCCCGGGTCTCACGTAGTTCAGGTGGCCGACGAGTGGGGACCTATTTCTGAGGAGTACACAAGCTTCGATGCGCTGTAGGTATCTATGTCCGAGACACCGACACCCACACCACCACACTGTATCGGCCTTATCATGGACGGCAATCGTCGCTGGGCCCGTGAACAGGGTCTTTCCTCGCTCGAGGGCCACAAGGTGGGGTATGACAAGCTGAAAGAGGTCACCGATTGGTGTAAAGAACGTGACGTTCACCACTTGGTGGTCTACGCATTCTCAACTGAGAACTGGAACCGCTCAAAAGAAGAGGTCGACCACTTACTCGACCTGATACGTTTGTTGCTGCGGGAAGTCCGCGAGCGGTCAGACCCGACCGAGGCGGTACACATCGTTGGTGACATCGCTCGTTTTCCCGACGACATTCAAGAGGACATTACGGCAATGCACGCCGCACATGCGCCGGATGCCACGTATCACCTATGGGTCGCCGCAAGCTACGGGGGTAGGGCGGAGATCATCGCAGTGGTCAACACGTTGGCGCAGCAGGGCACGGGGCCATACCGGGAGGAGGATATCTCCAATGCTCTCTGGACCTCTGGGATGCCAGACCCCGATCTCATTGTACGCACCGGAGGCAACCACCGCCTCTCGAACTTTTTGCCTTGGCAGAGTGTCTACAGCGAATTGTATTTCACTGACACGCATTGGCCGGCTCTCACCAAAGATGAATTTCTCGGCTTTCTTGACCGCTTCAATACAGAACAAAGGAACTTTGGCGTTTGATACGCCTTGGCTGAGGAGCAGGAGCGAACAGGTCATGGATGACATCGATATACTCTACGAAGACGAACACATGCTCGTGGTCAACAAGCCGGCGGGTCTTGCGGTGCACGAGGACGGCAGGAGCACCGACCCCGTACTTACCGACTGGGTGCGCAAGGAACGACCTGGCATGATCGGTGTGGGGGAACATATGATGCTGCAGAACGGGGTATCAATAGACCGGCCGGGAGTGGTGCACCGTCTCGATAGAGATACTTCCGGTGTCATAGTGCTTGCAAAGACACAGGAAGCATTCCTTGCGCTCAAAGCACAGTTCCACGATCGAACCACCGAAAAGTTGTATCACGCCATAGTGTGGGGAGAGCTTCGAGAACCTACCGGCACCATCGACAGACCTATTGGACGATCAAAGAAGGATTTTCGTCTGTGGACGACCGGTCCTGCAACAGGCAAGAAAGTTCGCTCCGCAACAACACGCTACATGGTCATAGTGGCGGGGAAGGGCTTCTCGTATATCGCTGTTGAACCGAAGACAGGCAGGACCCATCAGATACGAGTCCATATGAAGGCCATCGGCCACCCCGTCGTATGCGACCTGCGCTACGCACCAAAGAAAGGGTGTGCGCTTGGTCTGTCTCGTCTCGCACTCCATGCACGGTCCATCAGCCTCATACATCCCACAGGGGAACAAATGACCTTCGAAGCTCCGGTGCCGGAAGTGTTTCTTAAAGCACGCGCGACACTGGAGGGGGCATCGGGATAGATTTGACTCACGTCCACCCATCTGGTACAGTACTGCGCACTATGTCAGCACAAGAAGTCATTTCCCCCGTCAACGTGAAAGCACGCAGAGAGCTTGGTATACAGCCGGGCGATACTGTTCGGGTGATGCAAAAGATCCAGGAAAAGGGCAAGACCCGCCTACAGGCGTTTGAGGGTTTGGTGATATCCATTAAGCACGGCAGGCAAGCAGGTGGCACGTTCACGGTTCGTAAGGTTGCAAGCGGCGTCGGTGTGGAGAAGACCTTCCCACTGTACAGTCCCCTCATCGACCAGATAGAGATAGTGAAGCGCACCAAGGTCCGTCGCGCCAAGCTCTATTACATACGAGAGAAAGCAAGCAAGGAGATCCGACGTTCGATGCGCAACGCCTACATGGTCGGAGATTCCATAGAGTCTGATATCAAGGAGAAGGAACAGGAAGCAAAGGCGGCAGAGGAGGCTGAACAAAGGAAAGCTGAAGAGGCGGAAGCGGCCGCAAAGGCAAAGGAGGAAGAAGAAAAGAAGAAGCAGGAAGAGGAAGCGGCGAAGGAAGCAAAAGCGGAGCCCGAAGCGGCAAAGGAAGGATCCGCCGAAGCACCTGCTGAGGAGACTGAGGAAAAGAAATAACACACACCGTAACACCCGCCACAAGGCGGGTGTTGCATTTGGTACCGATACGTTCTGTGGACAAAAGCTCCGTTACTCTGTATTATCTATGCCTGAATGCGCGAGTGGTGAAATTGGTATACACGCTACCTTGAGGTGGTAGTGGCCGCAAGGCCGTGGAGGTTCAAGTCCTCTCTCGCGCACCGGTTCGTGATACATGGTGGCTGTAGCTCAGTTGGTAGAGCCCTCGGTTGTGGTCCGAGTTGTCGCAGGTTCGAGCCCTGTCAGCCACCCCAAAACAAACATCGCGCAATGTCTTGCGCGATGTTTGTTTTGGTAAGAAAAGGTCAGGAATCAAGGACAGTAGATCTCTCCTATCACAAGAGAAGGAAGGACTCGGTGACTCGTGACCGCAACCTGCTGTCACCCCAGAACAAAGCCCCTGCCGGGGCTTTTGTGTTATCCACATGCTTCCTGCGCAGCAGGGGCTTGCATTCAAAAATGGGTGGTATATACTCCTAGGTAGTTCTTTCATTTTTTCGCCGGCCACATGGCCACACCTGTTCTTTTGCCCCTCACGGGGCGCACATTCCAAGACCCTTGCATGCAAGGGTCTTTTCTTTTGCGCAACACGAATACGTGCATAAGAAAAACCCGCTCATTGCGGGCGAGGGGGCTTCTTTGGCCGTGCAAGATTACTGCAATGACCCCAAGAATAGGACACCTCCGATCAAGAGCGAAAAGCTCATTGTAGCTATCATGATGTTGGTCACTATTATTGATTTCATGGTATTAGTGGTATTCGCGGCATCACTCGTTACGACGTCGCCACCACGACACTCTTACAGTGTGACCACTTCCGACTCAGAACTCTCTAGGGTACAATGGAGGGGTTATGCAGGAGGCACACACAGAAGCTGAGCATGTGCGAGAGGAGTCCGCTGACCCGAACGCACCTCACCGAGAGGCCCCCCAACGTATCATTGTTGGCGTCGGCGCTGTAGTGGTCCTGTGTGTCATTGGTCTTATGCTCTGGTTCATGATTCGCGGGTAGTCCGCGTCTAAAGGACAAGATGCAGTTGTTACTCATTCATTCACTATATTTAGTATGTCAGAAGAAACTACCACAACGAACAACGCCTCCAACCCATACTTGGTGCCGGGCGCCATCGTGGTCGCGGGAGCATTCATTGCACTCGCAGTGTTCATGTCGGGTGGGGATAGCGTTGAACCAGAGCCAGACAATTCGCTTGCCAGCAGGGTGGCCGTTGATCCAAGTGAGGTTGCGCAAGTCCTGTTACCAGTATCAGAAGCAGATCACATCCGTGGTCCTCGTACTGCGGACATTATATTCATCGAGTACTCGGACTTCCGTTGCGGCTTCTGTGGTGTCTTCCATACCACGATGAAAAGTATTCTGGAGCGGTTCGACGGGCGAGTCGCGTGGGTCTACCGACACGCACCATTTCAGCCCGGAGGCAGGGAAGCAGCGATAGCGAGTGAGTGTGTTGCTGAGCTTGCCGGCCCGGAGGCCTTCTGGGACTACACTGACCGCGCCATGGCGGACCAAAGGTCTCTCACGCCGGCATGGCACACAGCTACTGCGGTGAGCTTGGGAATACCGGCAGAAACGTTCGCCGAGTGTATTGTCTCAGGTCGTCATGATGCCACGATCGCCGCCCATACGAGAAACTTGCAGGAGCTCGGCGGCAGGGGTACGCCCTTCACCACACTTCTCGTTAGTGACGGCAGCACCAGGCGATTCGCAGGCGCAGAGCCACTAGGAGAGGTTGTTGGTTTGGTAGAGAAGGTTCTCTCCTCCCTCGACTAGTACCATGCGGCGCAGCCGTGCCATAGCCGGTATCGTTGCACTGGCCGTTGTGGCAGGGCTTGTCGCGTACGTTGTTCTCACGTCACGCAGTGGCCCGGAACCCGATGAGTCCGTTGCCCGTATCCCCGGGTTCTCGCTCCCGGACGCCGGTGGGCTCGACATTGTGCTCTCTGACATACACGCAGACTTGCGACTGGTACACTTTTGGGCCTCGTGGAGCCCCTTCAGCACTGACGACCTCAGGACACTCTCACAGCTTCAGGCAGAGTTCGGTGACAGAATAGCGGTCATTGCTCTCAACAGGGACACGAATCCGGAAGAGGGAAAGGCGTTTCTTGCCGGTCTTGGTATCGGCGACAGCCTCACGTTCGCCTACGACAAAGAGGACATGTATTTCAAAGAAGTCGGGGGGTACAACATGCCGGAAACGCTCTTCATTGCACCCGATGACACCATTCTCCTTCATGTACGCGGCCCCATGCCGTATGACGTGGCACGTGAACACGTCACCGCCCTTTTGCCGTAAGTAAGGGATAGTGCCGCCGCCCGTGCTCTGCTTGACTCGCATCAAGTAGAGATGTCTCGTATTTCCTGCCTCCTCCCGCGTGGTATACTTCCGCGCATTACCAGGATAAGACATGATATCCATGAATTCAGAAACAACAACGAGCACACAGACGGGAACTGAGTCCCTGATGACCAACAGGCGCATACAGTCCGCAATGACCCTTGTGCTTATTCTCCTTGGTGCATTCTTGTTTGCGTCGACCATCAATGCACTCAAAGAGTATCGATACATTGGCGGAGGTATCGCACCCAGCAACGCCATAACTGTCTCGGGGGAGGGTGAAGTGTTTGCCATCCCTGATGTCGCAGAGTTTACTTTCAGCATCCTCGAGGAAGGTGCTACCGTTGCCGAAGTGCAAGCCGCGGCAAGCGAGAAGGCGGACGCAGCCATCACCGCGCTTAAAGAGTCGGGAGTTGAGGAGAAAGACATACGAACACTTTCCTTCAACATTCATCCGAAGTACGAGTGGCAGCCGGTCGTCTGCGTACGTTTCCCGTGTGAGCGCACTCAGGTCCAGGTTGGATTCACGCTCGAACAGAGCGTGCGTGTGAAGGTGCGAGACATCGATGCTGCGGGTGACAAGCTCGCATTGGTCACGGAAGCGGGAGTCCAGAGTGTTTCCAGCATCTCATTCACCATCGCAGATGAGGACGGACTCAAGGCGGAAGCGCGCAAACTGGCCATCGACGAGGCGCAAGCAAAGGCGGAACGTCTTGCGCGCGACCTCGGCGTTTCCCTTGTTCGCGTGGTCGGCTTCAGCGAGGATCACTACTGGCCGATGTACGGCATGCGCGCCCAAACTGAGGCGATTGGCCTCGGAGCCGCAGACATGGCCGTGCCATCACCGGTACTTCCGGTGGGCGAGAACAGGGTCACCTCAAACGTACACATCACGTACGAGATACGCTAAGTGGCGATGTACGTAGAGTCTCCGTGACACACCCGCACCTCGCGGGTGTGTTCCGTTACGAGAGCTTGACGCACCCTCTCTTATTCGGTACTATGCACGTACTAGCCCGCGGGCGGTTTTTTTTACGAAACAATCATTTCTGTATGAACAAGTTTATCAACTATTTGCGTGCGACACGTGGCGAGCTCAAGCATGTGAGCTGGCCTACACAACGTCAAACGGCGATATATACAGTACTGGTCATCCTCATCGCCATTGCGACCGGTCTCTACCTCGGAGGACTCGATGTTGTGTTGACCGATGTCCTCGGCCGCATCTTGCCGTCATAGTCACCCACATCACCATGACCAAACAGGACAACAGTTCGGAGCGAAAGTGGTATGCGATACACACCTACGCGGGGTATGAAAAAGCCGTCCAGCGCAATCTCAAACAGCGCATCGAATCGCTCGGTGTCGAGGACAGGATATTTGATGTTGTTGTGCCTACCGAAAAGAAGATAAAGATCAAAGGAGGCAAGCGAGTTGAAGAAGAGGAGAAGATATACCCCGGCTACCTCCTCGTGAACATGATCGTGGACGAGAATTCATGGTACGTGGTACGCAATACCCCGCGAGTGACCGGATTCGTCGGCTCTGGGGTGCAGCCCGTGCCGCTCGAGGACAAGGAGATAGAGATACTCTTCTCCCGTATGCGCTCAGATACGGTCAAACACAAGATAGACCTTGCCGTTGATGATGCGGTCATCGTTGCCGACGGTCCGTTCAAAGACCTCGAAGGCAAGGTGGGCGAAGTCGATGAAGAGCGCGGTAAGGTAAAGGTGCTCGTTCCCATGTTCGGCCGGGAGACCCCCGTTGAGCTGGACTTCTTGCAAGTACGACGTATATAAGGTAGTCTTCTTCCACTCACTATGGCAAAAAAAGTAGTCAAACAGGTCAAGTTACAGATAGAGGCAGGTAAGGCGAATCCTGCGCCTCCGGTTGGCCCCGCGCTCGGTCAGGCGGGTATAAACATCGGTGATTTCGTGAACAAATTCAACGAGGCCACCCGAGACAAGATGGGCTCGGTCGTCCCGGTCGTGATATCGGTCTACGAGGACAGGAGCTATGACTTCATCATGAAGACATCTCCCGCCTCACGCCTCATCTTGAAGAAGATAGGCAAGGACAAGGGTTCCGGAAAGAACCTTGTCTCCAAGGCAGGCACCATCACCAAAGCACAGGTGCGTGAAATAGCGGAGGAAAAGATGGAGGACCTGAGCGCTAACGACATCGACGCCGCAATGAAGATCATCGAAGGCACCGCCCGCTCCATGGGCGTCGAGGTGAAGTAGTGTCGACTCTCATACTACGAAAGACAAACGACCTCTCGAAGAGGTCGTTTTGGTTGACGGACAATAGTGGAGTGCGTACTCTGTATGGGGATGTTTGGAGAGGAGACGAGTCATGGATATGCAGTGCCAGATCACCTTTCGTGCAGTGGTGGGACATCGCAGCGGATCGATCAGGGAGAATTTCCAAGACGTCATTCGGGACTATCGCATATTGTCGAGCGAGTACACACCCCGCATGCGTGCGGTGCTCCACAAAGGCAAGCTCGGATCGATCCAATTGTTCATGGATGATCACCCCCTACTTGAAGTTCCTTGGAACGATGTTCGCGAGTGGCATCGAACCGTCAAGTTTTTGGGTATTGACCACCCTCAAGCCCAGCTTCGCCTGTTTCTTACCTACGCCCGCTCGTTCTATGAGCGCCTCCCACCCGAGCCACTAGAGCCCGATACTGTGTTTGCTTGAGCTCTTCACCCATAGACCGCGTCATGATGACGCGGTCTTTTCTGTCTCTCTTTTCCGTTTCCTTGACACCCCCCATGCGCCCACGTAGAGTGGCTCTACTACTGGGTGACACCATCGCACATGACGAAACAAACCGGAACGACCTATAGGTTACTGGTAGCAACGCTACTGGCCTCATGTGCTCTCTTTAGCGGTGCCGCACACACTTTAGCTTCCGAAAACCTCATTCAGAACGGCTCCTTCGAACAGGTGAGCGCGCAAGGCAACCCTGTGGGATGGACAGCGGGGAAGTGGGGCACTATCACCGCTGAGCACTTCTTTCCCGTACCCGGTGTATCCGGCAATGCCGCAGAAGTACGCGTGACCAGTCGTTCGAGTGGTGATGCGAAGTGGGCCTTCGCACATGTTCCTGTGACAGCAGGTACCTACACGTACACCAACAGCTACAAGTCCACCGCTGTCACCTCAGTCGTGGTTGAGTACCGACGCACAAACGGTTCCCTTGAGTATGTCTGGTTTTCGAACCCTCCTGCACGCAGCTCCTGGAGCGACTACCAACACAC
>SKIN01000043.1 GCA_007116405.1 Candidatus Kaiserbacteria bacterium
ACCCTTCAATAGGGCAGAAGTTGGGAGGTCGTGATCACACAACAGTCATCCATTCGTGTGAGAAGATCAAGGTCGACCTTGTGAAGGATCCTTCGCTTCGTCGAGAGATAGAGGAGATACGTACCATGCTTCGGTAGATTGGTGTGGTGTCATGGGTGTAGTGTGTTCTTTGAGTGTGGATAACGATAGGATTGGTGGTGTAGTAGGGTGGGTGTGTGGTGTGTACAAACTGCTACAAGTAACACCTCCGACGTCGACCTATGTATACTGTTCGAATGTTTTCCACATAAAAATTTTTGTGCCGATCGTAGAATGTCATTCATATGCAATATATTCAACCTTTTCCACACATCCACACCCCTAATAATAAGTATCTCTATAAAAATAAAAAAATAATTTCTATTACTACGTTATGAAGTGCACAACCAACCGTGAACAACTCCTTGAACCACTCGCTCGCGCGGAACGGATGACAGGAAAGAATCTAACACTACCTGTGCTCTCCTGTGTACTCCTTCGAGTTACTGAGAATACCTTAACTGTAACGGCGACTAACCTCGAGGTCGGTGTTGAAGGTTCATTTACGGTCAAAGACGCTGAGGATGGTGTTGTTGCGGTCTCTGCGTCGGTTCTTACGCAGGTGGTGAACGCACTCCCTAATGGTTCTTCAGTAACACTTGAGACACATGACACATCGTTGGTTGTTGCGGGTGCTGGTGGGCAGGCAAAACTCGCACTTCAGGATGAGTCAGAATACCCCGCATTACCTCAGGTGAACGATGGTGACACTTTGGAGTTGCCGGCAAAAGCGATCATTACCGCAATACAAAGTGTTTCGTACTGCGCGAGTACGAGCACCATTAAACCCGAGCTTTCAAGTGTCTTCCTGCATGCAGACGGGGGAACACTTACTGCTGTGGCAACCGACTCGTTCCGACTTGCTGAGAAAAAAGTGCCACTAAAAAAAGCGGTGACCTCTGACCCGATATTGATACCTGCGCGTTCTACAGTCGACCTTATTAAAGTGCTCGAGCTTGCGGATGATATGGTGACGCTTTCAATGAATGAACACCAGCTGTCAGTCAAACTACCTGGTGTATATATGACCCTACGCTTGGTGAATGGAACATTTCCCGACTACACACAGATCATTCCGAAAGAGTTTGTTGTGGAGGCAACCATGTTACGTTTCGACCTTGAGCGCGCACTGCGAAAAGCAGGTATCTTCTCTGATCAATTCAATCAAACAACACTCACCCTCGATCCAAAGAAGAAGGTTTGCAGCATTCACACTGCTCATGCGAGTGTGGGAGAGACCACAGACGCCATTGATGCGGTACTTGAGGGTGATCCGCTCACTATTCGCTTCAATCAACGATACCTCATGGATGCGTTGCATAGTATTGAGCAAGACAGTGTGGTGGTGCAATTCGCCGGAGCGGCTCAACCCGCAATCGTGCGACCGGTTGGTGATATGTCATTCCTCTACCTGGTCATGCCGATGAATCGGTAGAGCAGTATGAACGGCATTGGCTCATATCTTGATAAGTACAAACACATCAAACCTCCGGAATCGAGCAAGCGAAAAGTGTTGGTGGAGGTAGTGCGTGCGGAGTGTGGTGTGCTTTTGAAAGAAAGTGAAGTAATGATCACTCGAGGAGGGGTGCGTTTGTCGTGCCACCCCACTGTTCGTTCCGAGATAGCCCGACATGCCCCAGTTATACTGGATGTACTACATAAGAGACATGGTGTACATATCGCTTTTATTCAGTAGTGACTGTGATGTCTATTGAAGTACCACCCCTCCTTCCATCTTCACTGTAGACGATGACCATCAATGTGTGCCTTCCCGGGTCGAGTGCCATCTCTCCCGGCATAAAAGAGTACGATTCTGTTTCAGAAGTAGTAGTGTGGACCATCACTCCGTTTATGTGGTACCGTATCGAGCGCACAAGAAGGTCCCGCTCAGTGCGTATACGCACATCAACAACCTCATCCATTCTAAAGGTGGCGTTGTTTCGAGGTCGCGTTATAGATAGCTCTATTGGCTCACCATCAAACACCTCCTCCTCAGTATCAAGCATCTGCTCAGGTACAGCACCTCCGCCTTGTGTGAGGCGCCATAAGGTTACCCCGTACTCCCAACGTCGATACTGTGAGTCTGCGGCGGGATTACTTGGTTCCGGGCCTCTAGGGTCATTGCGGTCAACCCAATGGAGGATGGAGCGATGGATAGGTTGTGACACAAGCGTAAAGTCTGTACCGGTAGCGACAAGGGTAGGTTGAGTTCCAGGTATGATCCCTCGAAGTATTGGTTTTAGTGTTGGGTCGATGGTGGGGGGTGTGGGAAAATCACGTGTCTCGGGATTCCTCTTAAAATATTCTTGCATAAATTCATTCCACATAGGAGCTATAATGAATCCTGCAACCCGTCGTTCCATAGGAGAGTTGTCGTTGTTGCCTGCCCATGCACCCACCGCTATTGTGGGTGTATATCCAACTATCCAAGCATCAACATAATTGTTTGTGGTACCCGTTTTTGCAGCAACCGCACGTCCGGGGAAGTGGAGGTAAGAATTTGCTCCAAATGCGGGAGTGCGCGCCGCATTATCAGCAAGGATGTCAGTGATGGCGTGTGCAATATCTGGGTCAATGACCTGTCGGCCTGTCGGCCTACGCTCATACATCACTTTATTGGAACCATCCCTAACCTCAAGAATACCACCATAAGGGTATCGCCATCCTGAACGCGCGAACGTGCCATAGGCACTTGTTATATCAAGTAGTGACACCTCTCCACCACCAAGGACCAAAGTGAGGCCGTAGCGACGATAATCCTGAAGGGTTGATATCCCCATCCTTCTCGCAAGGTCATGTGTCTGCTCTAATCCCGCGAGATACATTGCCTTTACTGCAGGTACGTTCACAGACTGCGCCAGCGCATCCCTAAAGGTCATTGGACCACGAAATCTGTCGTCATAATTTCCTGGAGAGTAACACCCACCCTCACTAGTGAGATTGTACTCTGGGCATTCAGCGGATGTTGAGAATTGTGTTCGTGTGTCGTAGACGATGGTCTCAGTGGTGTACCCTCTCTCAAGTGCTGCCGCATACGCAAACGGTTTGAATGCGGAGCCCGGCTGCCGAAGTGCGAGACCAATATTGAAATTACCGTCTATTGCATCATCGAAGTAGTCACGAGACCCAACCATGACCAGTATGTCACCTGATCGTGGGTCGATTGCCATCAGTGAAGCATTGCTGGCATTAAAGTTCGTCGCGTTCTGCATCGCTTTCTCATATACAATACGCTCTGCTTCCATCTGAAGCTCCCAATCAAGTGTTGTGATGATATGAAGGTTTGCTTGAGCTATGTCAATGTTCTCATACATTCTCTCGAGTTCGTTTATGACATAGAACACAAAATGAGGTGCCTTTATGGACCCGGTGGTAAAAGGGCGAAATTCTATCTCTTCTTCCAACGCTTCCTCATACTCTTCACGTGTAATGAACCCTTGTTCGAACATGCGTGAGAGTGTCAATCGAGCACGCGCATCAAGGGCCGCTCGGTTGTTTCCATGAGGGGAGAGCCGTGTTGGTGCTTGGGGTAGGGAAGCAAGGTACGCACTCTCCAAAACCGTCAGGTCACTTGCGGACTTTCCAAAGAATCCTTGACTCGCCTCTTCTATTCCATATCGTGTTCCTCCATATGGCACTTGGTTAAGGTAGAGCTCTAATATCTCATCCTTGGTCAACTCTCGTTCCAGTTTTATCGCCAATACCCATTCTTTGAGTTTGCGCGACAGCTTCTTGTCAGAGACAAGGAGCATGTTCTTGACCACTTGCTGTGTTATTGTGGAACCACCCTGGCCACCAAGAAGGTCGCCCGCCTGTAGGTTGCGCACCGCAGCTCGAACGATGGCCAGAGGCTCTATTCCCCGGTGGCTGTAGAACCCATCATCCTCAATAGCGATCGTTGCATGCTTAATGTGTGGTGACATCTCCTCAAGGGGGATGACGGTCCTGCGCAGGTCCTGGTTCATGTTGTAGAGCAATACCTCACCAGTTCTGTCGAATATCTTTGTTGACTGCTGCTTGCGTTGCGCTTCAACAATATCAACAGTAGGTAGAGTGAGTGTTGAGGCCCACAACAAGAACATGCCTCCTCCCATGAAAAAGAAGGTGGCACCAAGAACAATACCCACTATTACAAGCTTACGCATGTTACGCCACAGCTTTCGCATCATGCAAGATATACTACCATTCTGACGCAAAGCAAGCCACACTAATAATATAAACGTGTAACCATATATGTATGAATAAGAAAAGACCGCGTAAAGCGGTCTTTTCTTATTCATCTACATCGTCATATTCAGTCGGGTCGTAGTCGGTCTCATCGTCTTCCTCCTCAAGTAAGCTGCTTAGTTCATCATCTTCTTCCTCATCAACGTCGCCCTCCTCCGAGGTTTCCAGTTCATCATCTACGTTCCATGGATCTGTAAGATCTTCAGGCATACAGTGCGTATGTATAAGTTAACTTGTAGCGCTACCAGTAGTAGTACCAGACGGCTTTTTATTGTGCAAGCCCTGGTGGATGTGGGGATATCCTCGACGCTGTGAGATGGTTATGGTGTGCGCATATACGCGCTCGCGGTAAGCGCAATGGCGATGGCGTCATATTCATCATCATAACGAATGTCGTGATTGATGGATATCAATTTTGGTACCATCAGTATCATCTGTCTTTTAGTGGCCCGCCCATCACCGGTTATTGCCACCTTTACTTGTCCGGGACCACATTCGCGTATCGTCACCCCTCGCTCGTACATCATGGCAACGATAGCACCACGCACCTCAGCGACACGCATCGCCGTCTTTTTGTTGGTGGTGAAGAATAACTGCTC
Organism: Candidatus Kaiserbacteria bacterium; assembly: GCA_007116405.1. Lineage (GTDB taxonomy): Bacteria > Patescibacteriota > Minisyncoccia > Phycocordibacterales > UBA12088 > UBA12088. The sequence continues at coordinate 4,905 of SKIN01000043.1, forward strand.
CAAAGCACATATTGTCGGTTCATGTATTTCGATGAGATGCACAAGCTCTTTGGTGATAACACCAAGCCGTTCCTCGAACGGAGTGCTTCGGTCGGTGGTGATACAGCCGGAAAATACAAGTGATTCTTTCCCCCCCTCTTTCTCCAGTATCGCAACACCACAACGGTCGTAGCCGGGGTCTATACCAAGGACACGCATACTGAACCTAAATTATTCTGCATTGGTATACACCTCCTCAACATCATCATGTGCCTCCACGGCTTCGAGCAATTTTTGCAGAGCATCGACATCAACATCACTTACCGGAACCTTTGTGTTCGGGATCCAGTCGGCACCTTCTTTTACAAAGGCCCACATTGCCGCTCCGGGCTCTGCCAGCTGGTATCCCAACTTTGAAACCAAGTGCTTCAACTCTGCTACTGTTCTGTTTCTGTTGTCGGTAACGGTGTCGATAAGGATAGCGACCCCTCCCGGGCCATACAGCTCATAAGTGACTGACTCAGTGTTATCCGAGCCACCACCGACACCTTTCTGAATGGCGCGTTCAATGTTCTCCTTTGGCATGTTTACCGCCTTCGCTTTATCAACAAGCGCCTTTAGGGCGGGTGAATCCGTATTACCTCCAGCGAGTCGTGATTCGACTGCTATCAAACGAGCGAGTTTACTGAACTCTTTACCTTTTTTTGCATCAGCAGCAGCTTTTTTGTGTTTAATGGTAGACCATTTTGAATGCCCAGACATATACTCATATTATGAGCATATTTCTGTGCCGAAAGCCAGTGCAGGATTCTCCACACGCAGTAATGTCTGTCAAAAAATAATAATGGTACAATTTCTATATCAAATAACATCAGCTCCTCGTACATTTTTTACTATGGATCCAATCATTGTCACAGCCCAAAATACCGCCTGGTTGGATACTACTGCGGGTAGTCTCCAGGCAGTGATTGGTGCCCTTGTTGGGTTACTGGTCGCTATAGCACTAGTCGTTTTCATCTGGGGAATGGTTGTGTTCATTGCGTCATCTGGTAGCGACGAGAAGCGAGCCGCTGGCAAACAAAGAATGATATGGGGCATCGTCGCACTCTTTGTCATCATAAGTGTGTGGGGGTTGGTGTTACTGCTACAGGCAATCTTGGGAATAGAACCGGATGATGTTGTGGCGCCGAGATTTTAACATTTAAATCAATAACACGTTGTATGGATGCGTCATATCTTGTTGATTCGATAGCTGAAATTCAAAGGGTCATCGGTGTTGCGGTACCTCTACTCATCGCAATTGCTCTATTAGTATTCATTTGGGGTCTAGTAGTGTTTATTGCACAAAGTGACAATGAACAAGCAAGGACAGCAGGAAAACAAAAGATGATATGGGGGATCATCGCACTATTCGTTATAGTGAGTGTTTGGGGGTTGGTGAATCTTCTACAACAACTTACCGGTGTGGATGAGGGTACGGTGAGTGCGCCACAATCCACAGGTTTTTAGTATCTACTTCAGATACCCATGCGCTGTTGATGGGGTTCTTCGGGTAGTGCGCCCAAATGCTCATACCCGAGGGCAGTAACAACTCGTCCTCGTGGAGTTCGTTCAATGAGGCCCGAACGTATAAGGTATGGCTCGTATACGTCTTCAATGGTCGCCTCTTCCTCTGCAGTTGCCGCCGCGAGCGTGGAAAGGCCAACAGGGCCACCACCAAACTTCTCAATAACGATACGTAAGAGGTTTCTATCAGTTTCTTGCAGACCCACCGCATCATAACCTAATAATGCAAGTGTCTCCTCGACCAGTTTGGTGTCGAGTGGGCGGTTGTGAACTTGCGCATAATCCCTACACCGCTTCAATAGATAGTTTGCCGTACGGGGGGTGAAGCGACTGCGTTGCGCTATTGCTCGTGATGCCCCGGGAGTAAGAGGTACACCGAGGATCGTTGCGGAGCGTTCAATGATGCGTTCTATCTCCTCATTGGTGTAGAACTCAAGACGGAATACCCCACCGGAAAAGCGGCTGCGAAGTGGAGCCGAAAGAAGTGCTATGCGGGTTGTTGCAGCAACCAGTGTAAATGAAGGAAGTTCAAGTTGGATGGTACGTGCACTTGGACCCTTACCTATGATGATGTCGAGCACCCCCGCCTCAAGGGCAGGGTACAACACCTCTTCAACAGACCTATTAAGTCGGTGTATCTCATCAATAAAAAGGATGTCATTGGTACCAAGATTAGTAAGGATCGCTGCAAGGTCCCCAACACGCTCTATAGCGGGACCACTGGTTATCTTCATTGCAACACCAAGGTCTGATGCTATCAAGTGAGCTAATGTTGTTTTACCAAGCCCAGGAGGGCCATAAAGGAGTACATGCTCTGGTGCATGACCACGGGCTCGAGCGGCACTCAGGAGGACATGAAGGTTTGTCTTGATACCCTCTTGACCGATATATTCTTCCCATTCAGAGGGGCGAAGTGTCTTGTCTAGCCACTGGTCGCGAACCTCATTCTTTTGTTGGGGGGTTGACATTTTCTTTCTTTGTGCTAGACTACTACTCGATGTTGACTCGATCTTTTCACCTGACTGGATTTGGGTTCTGAACTCCCTACGTGACAAAGCCGCGCCTGCGCGGTAACGGTTCTCATACAAGGACTTCCTGGTTGCCCGGCGTCCCTGTGGTCTTTATTGTGTAAGGGCCCCATGGACGCCAGGTTTGCTGGGATACTCCTTAGTTAGAGCGCCGCATATCACATTTTATATGTGTCACGTACGGGGTTCAGCACCTCCACTGAGTATACCATTTACACGAGTACACTACGACGGCTCACCCAAAATACGTCGTAATTCTGAGATGGTAGTACTACCATTCAAGATCTTAATGACGGCATCTTGATGCATTGTTATCATACCTTGGTCAATGGCCAGATCCTCTATCTCGCGTATCGTCGGATTTCTCCTTACCAATTCTTCTATCTCACGAGAGGTGTGAATCACCTCATAGACAGCCACACGTCCGTTGTACTCAGGCTCTCCCTCAGGGACATCAGGAACCCACATCACCTCCTTGTTGTCAGGTATCAAACTCCTATCTGTGATGCCTGCAAGCACCCTTTCTATAAGTATCTTATCTTCACCTTCGATGGGTACCTCTTTCTTTTTGGTGTCATCCAAGGTACGCAAAAGTCGCTGTGCCATGACCGCATTCACTGCGGAACCAACAATACTTGGGTCGATACCAAGGTCCACCAATCGGGGGAATGCACCCGCGGCGTCATTGGTGTGTAGGGTTGAGAATACTAAATGTCCTGTCAATGCAGCATGAATAGCGGTCTCCGCAACTTCTCTGTCACGGATCTCACCAACCATGATGATGTCGGGGTCTTGACGTAGCGCACTCCGAAGACCGGAAGCAAAGGTGTAATTCTTATGATCGACCTGTGTCTGTACGATACCTGAAAGATGATACTCAACAGGGTCTTCAATGGTGAGTATCTTGATGTCTGGGTTCTTCACTCTATTCATGAACGCATAGAGTGTAGTGGTCTTTCCTGAACCGGTCGGTCCTGTGTTCAGTATCATTCCATTGGGTCGTTCGAGTTCGCTCATCATGCGTTTCAACATCTTCGGATGCATTCCAAGTTCCTCCAGTGGCTTACTTATGGATCTTGGGTCGAGGATGCGCATAACGATGGACTCACCGTAGTTGCCGGGGAGGACCGAAGTACGTATCTCGATATCTCTGTCTTGCAGCTCGACACTAAATCTACCATCCTGAGCATCACTCAAAATATTTATCTTGAGTCCGGAGAGTAATTTCACCCGAACGAGCATGGAACGATAGGTTTCATTGTCGATCTCTGCGGCATTTGCAAGGACCCCGTGAAGTCGAAAGCGTGCCCCGACCTTACCCTCCTCAGGCTCCAGGTGGATATCTGACGCACGGTTCGCGAGAGCCCCAGCCAAGAGCACTTCCATGATGCGAGTTGTTCTGTTTTGCTTCTCAAGTGTCAACGCCTCACTGATCGCGTCACGTGTCTTCTGGATGCTTGTAAGTGACTCCGTGAGTCTTGCGACCTTTTCACCTGATATATCCATCACCCCGGCCTCAGTCTTTGCCGCGAATGATATCTCTTTGTAGTAACCCCAGGCATGCTCAAGTGATGCATGAGACGCCATATGAGGTGTCACTTTGTACCCATTCTTTCTGAATGCCTCGAGCGCCTTCTGTGTCTCAGGTGCGTTGGGAGTTCGAATCGCAATATCTATATTCTTATTCTTTATCTCAAAGGGGGCAACTTCCGCTACTCGCGCTGCCTTTTCTTGTATCAAACGAAGCGCCTCGGGGTTTACGATGGTCTGCTTGAGGTCGACGCTGGCAAGACCGTAGCGCTTTGCAAGGATCTTTACAAGATCCTCCTCTTCTTTCAGGCGTATTTCTTCAAGTTTATGTTCCGATGTTCTGTCAAATTGCACGTTCATGGTCGTATTGTACCGTTACTTGGTGGTGTGCACCAACCCTCCACCGCAATTGTCGGTGGCATAGTGGGGAACACGCAGTATAATGGGCAATATGCATGAATACACAACCATCTCACCGGAGGAAACAAAAAAATTCGCAGCCCAAGTGGTAGCCGCGCTGCAATTGGAGCCGGGTACTCGCGGAAACGGAACGATCGTCGCTCTCCAGGGCGACCTTGGGGCAGGAAAGACCGTGTTCGCTAAAGGGGTCGCAGAGACTCTCGGCATTCGAGAGAATGTAACGAGTCCGACATTTGTCATCGAAAAGATATACACAATACCAGAACCTGCTCCCTGGAAGCGCTTGGTGCACATTGACGCCTATCGACTCGAAGGGGAGGGTGAGCTTGTGACCATTGGATGGAATGATATAGCGTCGGACCCAGGCAACCTGATCTTACTTGAGTGGCCTGAGTGTGTTGGTATGGGAGTGCCCGAGCGTGCGTACTGGTTTGAATTTGAGACCATTAACGAACAGACACGCAAGATACGGACGGAAATGGAACTCCCAACACATGATGAGTAAGAGGAAGCAGACAGCAGAAGATAAGCGGCGCATCGTTCTACTCGACACTCATGCCATACTGCATCGCGCGTACCATGCGATCCCGGACCTTACATCGCCATCCGGCGAGCCAACAGGGGCACTCTACGGCCTCACATCATTTTTGACCAAGGTCATTAACGAACTTGACCCGGACCACATCGTCGCCGCTTTCGATCTGCCGCAGCCCACTAAAAGGCATGAGGTGTATGAAGGGTACAAGGCCACACGTGAAAAGGCTGACGACGCACTCATCGCGCAGTTAGAGCGTGCCCGGGATCTGTTGAGCGCTTTGTCGGTGCCGTGGCTCGAGGTGCCCGGGTACGAGGCGGATGACATACTCGGCACACTCGCTGGACACTACGCAAAAAAGGGGTATGAAGTGATCATCGCGTCGGGTGACATGGATACGCTGCAGTTGGTTCAAGGGGACCTTGTTCGGGTCTACACGCTCAAGCGTGGCATCAGCGACACGGTGATCTACGACGAAGACGGTGTCCGCGCTCGCTACGGCTTTGGCCCTGAACTCCTCGCTGATTACAAAGGGCTGCGTGGCGACCCGAGTGACAATATCATCGGCATCAAAGGGATCGGTGAGAAGACCGCGACGCAGTTGGTGGTGGGGTTTGGAGATCTTGAGACACTCTTTGACATAGTAAAGAACCATCCGGAGCGCCTCGCGGAAGCGGGAATACGCCCGCGCATCATCGACTTGTTGCGGGAAGGTGAAGATGACGCATTGTTCAGTAAAGAGCTCGCGACCATCGACCGAAATGCGCCGATAGACCCCCCCAACCTGTCTTACACATGGAAGGAGGGTGCCGACCGAGAAAAGGTATTTAGCATATGTTCAGAACTTGGGTTTCGTACACTGGCAACTCGCCTGCGTGCCACACTTGAACCAGCAAACAATAGTGGTGAGGGGCCGGAAACTGCGCCGCAGCCTGAAGACGAGACTCTCCTGAAGGAGACTGCGCTCGCGCTGTGGGTCCTGCGGAGTGACGTGACCAACCCCTCTCTGGCGGACATTCTTGAATACACGGGAGCAAGTGATCTGCCGACCGCGAATGCAAAGATACTCCAAGAGCTTCATGATGCGGGCATCACCAAGGTGTTCAAAGAGATAGAACTCCCCCTTATGCCGGTGGTGGCGCGGATGGAAGAGCGGGGTATTCTGCTCGATACCACCTACCTCGAACTGCTCTCCAAGCGGTACCATAAAGACCTCGACACTCTCGCGGTGCGCATCTTTGAGGCTGCCGGCACGGAGTTCAACATCAACTCTCCTCGACAGCTTGGTGAAGTGTTGTTTGAAACATTGAAGATAGGTGACGGGAAAGGGAAGAAGACCGCGACCGGTCAGCGCAGTACACGCGAGGAGGAGTTGAGAAAATATGCCGACGACGAACCCATCGTCGCCGACATTCTCGAATACCGTGAACTCCAAAAGCTCTTGTCCACCTACATCGATAATTTACCGGGAATGTGTGGCCCCGACGGACGACTGCATGCACACTTTTCACAAACAGGGACAACCACAGGGAGGATGTCGAGCCAGAGCCCGAACATGCAGAACATACCCATCAAGACCACTCGGGGTGCTGCCATTAGGAAGGCGATAGTGGCCCCGGAAGGATTCACCCTCCTTGCCGCTGACTACAGTCAGATAGAATTGCGTGTTGCCGCTTTCCTCTCGGGAGATGAAAAGCTCATCGATGTCTTCAAGCAGGGGCAGGACATTCATACGGCGGTTGCGGCGCAGGTATTTGATGTGCCACCCGAGCTTGTCGACAAGGATATGCGACGAAAGGCGAAAGCGATAAACTTCGGGATACTCTACGGCATGGGAGCCAATGCGCTCGCGGTTGCAACAGGCACCTCAAAGTCCGAGGCACAGACCTACCTCAAAGAGTATTTCAAACGATTTGCCGGCATCGCACGGTACATGGAGACTGTGAAGGCGGATGTACATGTGCGGGGGTACACTGAGACATGGTTCGGGAGAAGGCGCCACTTCGAGGGTATTCGGTCGCCGGTACCCTACATCGTGGCACAAGCGGAACGCATGGCACTCAATGCACCGATACAAGGGACGCAGGCGGATATCATCAAGATAGCCATGGTGCGCATCGATGAGCGTCTAAAGGAAGCGGACCTCATGGACGATGCGTTTCTCATATCACAAGTGCACGACGAGCTCATGTTTGAGGTGCGTGACGGTGCGCTCGGTCGTGTGGTGGAGGTGGTGCGCGATGCCATGCAGGGTGTTCTGAGTCTTGAAGAAACGAAAGGAGTGCCCTTACAGGTCGACATTGAGACAGGAAAGAACTGGGGGGAGATGAACGCAGTGTAATGAACCGATATGCTATTTGTATTTCACGGATCTGACACCAACACGGTCACGGAGAAGACCAACAGGCTCATAACCACACTCAGGCAAAAGCGTCCTGACGCAAACGTATTCACCTTTGAAGGTGTGGAGCATGAGTCTGTCGGCATCGACGAGCTTGTGGAAGCACGAGGGCTTTTTGTTGAAAAACATATCGTGGTGTTTCGCAGACCGTTTCAGAACAAAGATGGCGAAGCAATGATACTCGCGCGACTTGAACGCTTCGCGGTCTCGGAGAACATCTTCATCATTGAGGAAGGAGTGCTCGCCGCGCGGCAGCATAAGGTATGCAAAGAGCACGCACACAAGATAGAAGAGCATAAAGAAAGACAGGTGCGTACGCCGGCATTCAATGTGTTTGCTCTCAGTGACGCACTGTGTGCCCGCGACAAGAAGCGTTTATGGACCCTCTATGTAGAGGCCCGTCGTGCGGGAGTAGAGCCGGAAAGCATTCTCGGCACACTACACTGGGCGGTGCGCGGCATGCTGGTTGCGGCGGCATGTGACCATGCCGAAGAGGCAGGGCAGAAGGAGTTCGTCTTTGGTAAAGCGAAGCGGTACTCACGTGGATTTTCCCGGAACGAGCTCGTGCTCATGTCACGCGCACTCATCTCCATGTACCACGATGCGCATCGCGGGTCGCGAGTACTCGACACAGACCTCGAGCGCTTTACACTCACACTGCAAGGCCCTAGCTTACAATAGGAGTCGCTTCATCCTGTTCGTCGTAGATCTCATGTTGGATGACCTCCTCGAGGATGTCCTCGAGAGTGATCACCCCGACAAAATGCTGTTGGTCGTCGAGTACGATACCCATATGCTGTTGGTGTTTAAGCATCCTCCCCAACACATTGTCGAGCTTCTCTCCAAGGCGCACCCGCAGGAACCCTCGCTCGCACACTTCACCTACTCGTGCGGTGGTGGGGGCGATAATGATGTCCAGAATATACAGGATACCGCATATGTGCCGCGGACTTCCCGCGTATACCGGATACCGCGAATACCCTTCGTCCTTGATGTAATTTCGCGTCTCTTCATCGAGGAGACGGTTGGCGTCGAGCAGGGTGACCACATCTTTGGGTGTCATAACGGCTGACACCGGTTTATTCGAAAACTGAAGCGCTCCATGCAGGATGCGTTCCTCATCCTGGTCGATCGTACTCTCTTTTGCGTCCTCATGTTCAGAGATGATCTCCATTAACTCATGTTTTGAATATAGCGTTGGAAGTTCTTTTCCCAAAAAGTGATCCAAAACGTAGGCAATAGGGTAGGTGATGGGCCAACTTACTTTCATAAGAATGCCAATGGCTGGAGCTGCACGTGCTCCAAAGAACATCGCATGTCGCGATATGACCGCTTGAGGGACTATTTCTCCGAAGATAAATATGAGCGATGTTGCAAGAAGACCGGCAACTACACCTGTGGCGATGGATCCGAGATAGATCGCAAGTACAGCATTTACCGCAACGTTGCCGAGAAGGAGTGTGGTGAGGAGGTGGTTGCCTTTCTTGCGTACAGGGAGTATTCGCTTTGCTTGTTTGTCCCCAAGGCGCGCCTTACGTTTGAGGGTGTAGACATCCAAGCTCATGAAGCCCAGGGTCAAACCGGAGAACAGAGCGGAGAATAAAAGGAGGATCGCTGTTATGAGATAATCCATCGACGTGAACTGTTGTTACTGTGAGTACAAATAATCGCGCAGTGCATGTCCGCCCAGAAGGACTCGAACCTTCGACCATCGGCTTAAAAGGCCGTTGCTCTACCAACTGAGCTATGGGCGGATATTTTTTGTGATGATACCACGTAGACAAGCATTTCGGTACGGCCTTTTAAGACCTTAAAAGGCGTTCTCGAGTCTCCCAGACTCGTTCACCTCCACCAACCTACGCTAGAGGCAGATGTAATTGTTGTGATGATACCACGTAGACAAGCATTTCGGTACGGCCTTTTAAGACCTTAAAAGGCGTTCTCGACCAGACTCATGCACCTCCACCAACCTACGCTATGGGCGGAGAGTGTTTTGTGATACTACCACAGTCTAGGTCTACCTATATACCACCAAAAGGAGAGAATGCATAGACTTCGACTCACATACCTATCTACAGTGGCAGGTCAAAGGCAAATATGCCGGCTCCAAAGAACAAGAGCGCGAGGCAGATAGAGAAGAGAAGGAACTGCACGTACGCGTCACTCTCATATGTACCGCGGCCGATGCCGAGATGCTGTGATGAGAGAGCGAGCCCCATACCAACGATCGCGGCTGGTTGCGTGAAGAGGCCGATGCAGAGCAGAAAGCCGACGCCAAGTTGTGTCAGTGCGAATGTGCCGACAGCGGTGCGTACGACGTGCGACTCCTCACTCGCATTGAGGACGGTGCGCAGTAGACGGTACCCGAGGATCAGGAAGAACGCGCCCGCAACAACACGGAGGAATGACACAGCGAGTAGTGAATAGTCCACCAGCTCTGGGAACACCATGAACATACCCCAACAGTATACCAACAGGCGAGGTGTCCATGCACCACTTGCCATCATCCGGGTAGCGGGTATCGTGTACCCATGACGGACATTCGTCTCGTGCTGCACAATATACGAAGCGCCTATAACGTAGGGGCGATACTGCGAACTGCGGAGTGTGCGGGAGTGTCAATGGTGTACCTCACCGGATACACCCCCGATCCGATAGACCGTTTTGGGCGCAGTAGGAAAGATATTGCAAAAGCGGCACTCGGAGCCGAGTCTGTTGTGCGCTGGACGCATGTTGATGATACTGCTCGATGTATCCTCGAATTGAAACGGGAAGGTGTTCGCACTGTTGCACTCGAGCAGCACCCTCGCTCCCTGTCACACCACTCCTACGCACCACCGGAGCGCATGGCGCTTGTGGTAGGGGAGGAGGTGCGTGGGATACCGGAGGAGTTGATAGGGCTCTGTGATGATGTAATAGAGATACCCCTTCTCGGAACAAAGGAATCACTGAACGTCTCGGTCGCGACCGGCATCGCCCTCTTTCGGCTTATCGAGTAGCGCGCGTAACTCCTCCCGCACCACCTGTTCATCACTCCATGGGGTCTTGGTTCCCTTGGGGCCCATGATGTACGGGTCCGTACCTTTGCCGGTCACAAGGACCACGTCGCGATAACGCGCCTTTGTAAGTGCGTGACGTATCGCAAGGCGTCGGTCCATAATGATGGTCGGTTCTTTCTCCTCCATACCGGCGACCATTTCTTGCACGATGGCTTCCGGGTCTTCATCGTATGGGTCTTCATTCGTGAGTATCACCTCGTTGCAGTACTGTTCTGCAACACGGGCCATTTCCGGACGCTTCCAGCGGTCACGCCCCCCGCCGCAATTGCCGAGAACACACAGCTTTCGTTCATTGGGAAATGCTTGATACAGCTTCTCAAGCGAATCGGACGTATGTGCGTAGTCGACGTACACAGCGAAGCGTTGCCCCTCATCTATCTTCTCGACACGTCCTTTGACAAGGGTGAGCTTTTCAACAGCACGCTTGATGACATCGACAGGAATACCCACAGCGCGGGCAAAGGTTGCCGCCGCCAGGATATTGTAGATGTTGAAGACGCCGATGAGGGGGGAATGCATACTCGTGCCTTCGAAGGTGAGGAGAACGCCACGGTCATTGCTCGCGTACGGCTCCGCCTGCTTTAAGGAGAACGGTCGTCGCTCAATAGTGTCCGGCACCTCCATGAACATTACCCCATGCTCATCATCCTTGTTTGATATCACCACCTTGTCGCTCTTTGAAGAGGCAATGAGCGAGTCACGCAGCGACAGCTTCGCGTCTCGGTACGCTTCGAAAGAACCGTGGCTTTCAATGTGCTCAGGGGACAGGTTGGTAAAGATGAATGCGTCCATTTCTGTGTGCTTGTGCCTGTTCAGTTTTGCACCCTCGCTGGTCATTTCTATGACCGCAAACGCGCAATCCTCAGCCACGGCACGCGACAGAAAGTGCTGCATGAACGACCGCCCGGGCATGCTCATTTTGTACAGGTTCGGTTCACTCCGGTCAGCCACCTTGAATCGTATGGAGTTCGATAGGGCGACCGTGTACCCGGCCTCTTCGAGTATTGCGGTGATGATCTCAGTCACGGTACTCTTTCCCTTTGTGCCGGTAACACCGACGACGTAAAGCTTTCGGGCAGGGAAGCGGTACCAGACAGCGCTCAGGGTGGCAAGCATGCCGTGATAGTGTGGCTGGAGCGCGGTAAACACACGTTTTGGTATGATCGTGCGCAGTGTTCGTATCACCGTGTCCATAGCAATAGTGTATTACCCTCGTGTGAGTAGCCGCAATGCCTCCTTCACACGCGCTCCGGGGTCAGCAATATCATCCGGTATGCGATGTAGGGCTTCGCGTGCTTCGTCCGCACGATACCCCAGGGCCTTCAAGGCTTCAAGGACATCCTCCTCGTCTCTATGTGTGCCCACGTGCTCTTCGAATGAGAGTCTGCCCACTTTGTCACGCAGTTCAAGCACTATCTTCTCCGCACTCTTTTTTCCGACACCGCTAACTTTAGTGAGATATCCGACATCGCCCTTTGCGATGGCGCTCACTAATTTCTCGACGCGCTCAAGCCCGATGATGCCGAGTGCGGAGCGGGGGCCAATACCACTAATGCCTATCAATAGTTGGAATAACTCCAGCTCCTCTGCGCTACGGAACCCGAACAGGTCCATAGCGTCCTCGCGTACCGCAAGGTGTGTATGCAGTGACGCCTCTTCGTGTTCACGCAGTTCATTGAGGGTCTGTTCCGTGCAGAACACGCGGTAGCCCACACCTCCAACAGAAAGTACAAGTACGCCTTTGTGCTTTGACAGGACCGTGCCCTCGAGATGCGCTATCATAGTAATAATCATAGCGCATGCCGGGCCACCGCGCACGGCGTTTGCACTTGCCAAATACCCGACATATGGTATCCTCTCCGCATTATGCCGATAATACGTTCAGCAAAGAAAGCTCACGAAGCAAGCTTGCGCAAGCAGGTCTTCAATGTGCGTCGTAAGCGTGCGATGAAAGATGCCGTGAAGGATATTCGAGGTCTTGCATCATCGGGGAAGGTCAAAGAGGCAGAGGAGGGACTCACGACCGCCTACAAAGCGATCGACAAGGCAGCAAAGCGAGGAGTCATCAAGAAGAACACTGCCGATCGAAAGAAATCAAGACTCGCGAAGTTCGTACATCAAGCGTCATCCAAGAAATAACAAAACACCACCCGCTCGGGTGGTGTTTCAATTTGTGTATCAGTACCGCCGGTCACTTATTTCTGTCCGCACATACGCTCGCGCGCTATGCTTGCTTCACTTTGTGCTCCCAGAGGGAATGATCCCGTGGTCACTAGCTCGCTTCGCGGCACAGCCGCTCATCTCACAAGTGCCACTGGACGGGCCTCGTCCGTTCCTCGCTTCACTCGGAATATGACTCCGGCCGTTCGATTCCCACGTACGGTGCATTGGCACCGTACTTCTGTCCGCACATACGCTCGCGCGCTATGCTTGCTTCGCTTTGTGCTCCCAGAGGGAATCGAACCCCCATTACAGCCTCCGCAAGGCCGCGTTCTATCCATTAAACTATGGGAGCAAAGAAAAATGCGACGTTACGTCGCACATCACTATACCAGGGAACTCAGTTTTGTGCTAGAAGCCGAGCCACTCCATAAAGCGGTCGGTCAAGGGCTCTATGTGGTCGTCCTCACGCAGGAAATCCGACAAGAAACCATGCACTTCATCAGAGTCGATGTCCACAAGAGGAATGACAAGTTTGGGAGCAAAGAACTTTTTTGACTCCAAAATGAGCTTAGGTGTGTGAGTGTGTGTTGCCTGGTCTATCGCAAAGGACTCAAGTGAGCTGTAAGGGTACAGGGTCTTGTCGACGCGCACCCCTCGTTGGGTAACAGCAAACTCAATGTGCTTCGGCTTCTGTGATGCGAGCACCGCCAATACGAACGAAGCAATGAGTATGAACAGCGCAAACAGCACGTTATTGAACAGAATAGCGCCTACCGCACCGGCAACCGCAATAAGACCAAGTGCCCAATACCAATCAGTCGTCTTTTCGGTGTGAACGTATTCATGGGCACGCCACTGCAAAGGTGGCCGTGCGTTCTTGTTCTCCGTAGACGCGGGCTGTGTTGCCTCCTCCATAGCACTATCATAGTGGCATACTGGAAAAAGCACCAGCATCAAGAACCGACAACCTGTTGATAGTGCTGTGGTGCATACTTCACATTGAGGGTGTGGTACGGTCGTGTATGATGGAGAACATACTCATTAATTCACAGTATCCACCGTATGAACATCACCAAAGCCGTTGTTGCCGTTGCGGGCTCAGGAACCCGTCTATTACCCGCCACCAAAGCACAACCCAAGGAGATGCTCCCCATAGTTGATAAGCCCATCATCCAGTATTTGGTCGAGGAACTTTCGAGTGCGGGCATACATGACATCATCATGGTGACACGGTGGGACAAAAAGCCACTTGAAGACCACTTTGACCGCTCAGTTGAGCTGGAACAAAGCTTGGAAAAAGCGGGGAAGGTGGGGTATCTCGGTATGGTGCAAAAGATACCAACACTAGCAAACTTTGTGTACGTGCGTCAAAAGGGTCCGTATGGCAACGGCACTCCTATTCTTTCCGCGGGGAGTCTTGTCGACGACGAGCCGTTCATCTTTGCGTTCGGAGATGACCTGGTGAAGTCAAAAGTGTCATTCACCAAACAGTTGGTCAAGGCATATAAAGAGTATCAGTGTCCGATCATTGGTGTGCAGAAGGTGCCAAAGCGCGCCGTCGACCGATACGGTATCGTAAAACTTAAACGGGGCACCAACGAGGTTGAGGATATCATTGAAAAGCCCTCGGTATCTGAGGCTCCATCCCAACTGGCTCAGTTCGGTCGCATGGTGTTGAACCAGGACATCATCAACATCCTACGCGATACTCCGCTCGGGAAGGGAGGAGAGCTGTGGGTCACTGATGCATTGCGCACGTATGTGCAACGAGGTGGCGTGGTGCGAGCACTCGAGATAGAAGACGGCGAGTGGTTCACCACCGGAGACCCGCTTAACTACCTCAAAGCGATGTGTGAGTATGCGTTCGACCGTAAAGACTTGGCACCCGAACTCAAGAAATATCTGCGAGCACGCCTGGCGAAATAGGTCACACGAGCCACATGGACATGATGCGACCCCTCGGTAGAGGGGTCGTGTGTTGAGGTACTGATCGGAGATTCTTTCTACTTACTAAGTGTTGGTGTCACACTGCGACCCTCAATGCTCATGCGTGGATGAGTGGTCATGCGGTCTCACGAGCGGCTCTGTTCCCGGTTTGTCGTACTCGAGTGTCCACTGTCCGGAACCGGCATCGTGCACAATGACCGCGTCGCCCGGGGTGAGCACCACAAGGTCATCATCCCAGAAACCCGCCTCTCCTTTGCCGCTGGCTCCGTATGCATGCACGAGCGTCTTTGGGTCGCCACGCAGGACGCTCCATTCACCGGAACATTCCGGAGAGTCACCAACGCATGAGCGTATGTGCACCAAAATGTTCACATCGGGAGGCCCGATCGGTCTTGTCAAAACAAAAAAAGAACGTTCTTCCCCCTTCTTACCCCTGTCAATCACCATGTGCACGGGCTGTGCGTCGAAGACCTTTCCTTGCGCCATGTCGACATGGTGTCTTCGCGTAAGACCAACGGTCTCACGATGGCGGTGTCCCGCACCTCGTTCTCCAAGTATCACCACTTCACGTCCGGAATCTACGTCTTGCTCAACATCGATGCCGGGAGTAAGTCTGCCCTGCATAAAGGAGTAGCATTTCATTATTGTCTCCCCTTTTTCAGAAAACACTACACGTGTCCATGGACAGCATAGCGTTTCTTATAGCTTTCTACCAGACTATACATTTCGTCAGGTTCTTAATAATGATGTGTCTACTCTCCTTCGCGACCCACGTGCGGACTCTTGTCCGCCGTAGCTCGCTTCGGCGAGCGAAAGCGGAGGGGGTGGGATGCGGTCACGAGTCACTAGGTCTTTTCCTTCACTGCGCTCGCAAAAGGCCAAGTGCTCTCGACCCCGGCTCCCCAGCCCCACTTTTTGAACGGGGTAAAGGATCTTGCGTGATGAACCATTAATACAAGATAGAACAAAAAAGTGGAGCTGGGTGCGCCTTTCGAATCCCATACGCAAGCAAAGCAGTTTGCTTGCTCCCCTCCACCTAAGAAAATAACCACCTAACGGTGGTATTTTCTACGGGCGGAGGGGGTGGGATTCGAACCCACGGAAGGTTTCCCTTCGGCGGTTTTCAAGACCGCTGCTTTCGACCACTCAGCCACCCCTCCAGAGAATATGTATACCACAGTTTTTCGCATCTCGCCCATACCCGGTCGCACAACTACCCCACACGTCGATGCTCGTGGTATGCTGAGGTCCATGGGACGCATTATCGGTATCGATTATGGCGCAAAGCGTGTGGGTATCGCGGTTTCCGACGACGCTCGGCGGTTTGCGTTCGCCCGCGACGTCTTGCAAAATGACGGTAAGCTCATTGATGGTATTGCAACCCTTGCCGAGAAGGAAGATGTCGACTACCTCGTTTTGGGTGAAGCAGATAACCCATCAGGAGGGGAGAACACCATCGTCCGCCGGCTTACGATATTTGCCGAGGCGCTTAAAGTGCGGACAGGTCTTCCGGTCCACATGGTATCGGAAGCGTACACAAGCGCCGAGGCTCGCCGAGCGCTTGAGGAGAAGATAGAGAATCGGAAGGACAGGCAGATACCTGTTGATGCTGCAGCCGCTGCCATCATATTACAAAATCACCTGGACCGTTCACGCGGCTCCTGACACTCCTTAATACCATATGATATCCATAAACGACTTCTCAAAAGTGGAAATGCGTATCGGCAAGATACTCACCGCCGAGCGTGTGCCTGACACTGACAAGTTACTCAAACTCTCGGTCGACTTTGGGGAAGAGCAACCACGACAGGTCATATCTGGCATCGCCGCGTATTTCAGTGACCCCGAGACGCTTGCCGGAACATCGTGCGCGTTTGTGACCAATCTTGAGCACCGCACGATTCGTGGGCTCGTGAGTGAAGCGATGATCGTTGCTGCTCACACACCCGAAGGTGACTTCTCCATACTTGAGCCGACCGGAGGCCCTATACCACCGGGCACTAAGTTGAACTAACACTATGCGTAAGGCATGGGAATGGTTCCAAGCGCGGGCGGCGAGTAAACATGCTGAAGCGTGGCTCGCTTCGCTTTCGTTCTCCGAATCATCCTTCTTTCTCATCCCCCCCGACGCACTCCTAATACCCATGCTTGCAGCAGGTGCCGGCAGGTGGGTGCGTCTGGCAATCATCACGACTGTGGCGAGTGTTTCGGGGGCGGTGTTCGGGTACCTGATGGGTCACTTCTTTTTTGAACAGGTGGCGCAACCCATCATCGTCATGTACGGCCTCACGGAAGAATTCGCTCATGTTGGCGCACTGTATGCACAAGGAACATTCATCATCGTCCTTCTTGCAGCCTTCACCCCCATTCCCTATAAGGTATTCGTACTCGCGGGTGGTTTTTTCGGCGTCCCGTTTCTCCCATTCCTGGCCGCATCTATAGTGGGGAGGGGTGCGCGCTTCTTCCTCATCGCGTGGCTTGCACACAGATTCGGGCCTCGAGCCGCGGAGCTCTTCCTCGCACACTTCAAGATAGCCACAGTGGTTGTGGTCGCAGTGCTCTCACTGCTTGCGCTTTGGTACTTTGACCTCATTCCTTTCTTGTAACCTGCACGGCACATCCTTGTGGGTAGTATGGGTGCGCGTGCGCCCGCGGAGCATGTATACTAGCGGTACGGAACGTTCATTATGTATAGATCCCCCTACAGCACCACAAGCCTCGCTGCGCGCTTGTTTCCCCCTCCGGAATATCTGGCAATGCCTGCAGCCGGCGTGGATATCTCCGACCACTCCATCAAGTACGTTTCCCTCAGAAGCCATAAAGGTGTACCCACGCTTGTCTCTTATGGCAAGCTGGAGCTACCGCTTGATGTCATTGAAAGGGGCGAGATAACCGATCCCGTATCAGTGACCAAATTACTCACGCGTCTAAAAGCAGAGCACAACATTACGCACGCGCACGTCTCCTTGCCGGAGGAACACGCGTATCTGTTCCAGATGGAATTACCTGTTGCACCGCCGGCAGAGACCGAACAGATGCTTGAATTTCATCTTAAGGAAAATGTGCCTATCGGTGCTGATGAGGCCGTGTTCGACCACAACATCATCCGTGAGCAAAAAGGAAAACGAGAGTTAAATGTCTCAGTGTACCCGCTCCCTATTGCACTCCAATACTCCCGAGTTTTTGAGGATGCCGGCATTCAACCCCTTTCGTTGGAGATAGAAGGTCAGGCGACCGCTCGTGCACTACTTGATCCACGTGGTGAAAAGCCGACTCTGGTTGTTGACATAGGAAGGAATGACGCAAGCCTCTCCATATCCATGTGGGGCGATGTCACCTTCACCGCGGGACTAGAGTCAGGTGGTGATGATCTTACGCGAGCAATTGCACGGTCACTCGACGTCTCTTTTCAAGAGGCAGAGAAGCTGAAGAGGAAATATGGATTTTCGGACACCAAAGAGGCTCGTCTCGTATACGAGGCACTCCTCCCTATCGTGCAGGACATGGCGGACACCATACGCAAGCACCTAATGTACTGGCAGATCCACATGCGCAACACCTCATCGGGTAAGGACCAAGAGGTCGAACGTGTCGTGCTTGCCGGAGGTAATGCTAACCTACACGGTCTGGTTGAATACCTCGAAGCAAGTCTCCAGGTACCTGTGGAGGTTGGTAACGTGTGGCACAATCTCTTCTCTTTTGATGAACAAGTTCCTGCCATACACGCACAAGAGGCTCTTGAATACGCCACATCAGTAGGTCTCGCACTGCGAAGCCTTTCAAGAAATATGTGACCATGTTCCACAATCTGCTCACTAAAGAGAATAAGAAGACCCTTCAACGCGAGTATCTCATGAGGACAGGATCAGTGTTCGCGTTTGCCATTGCCGCCGCTGTTTTCTCTGGCATCGCTGCGCTGTTTCCCGCACATATTGGTCTGCGAACAGATCTCGCAATACTACTTGACGAAGCGACTCGTCACCAAGCAGAGGTTGCGGAAGATGTGGAGCGCCCCTTTGAAACACTAGCGGATACTGCGCGCCTTGTAACACGCGTCGACACAGCACTCTCTGCGCCCCCAGTCACTGACGGTATCGCTCTCATGCTCACCCTGCGTCCCGCAACCGTTGCCATCACGGCAATGTCGCTTGAGCGCGACCCGTCTCGAATATCCATAGAAGGGACGGCGGCGACGCGTGAGGCCCTTGTCGGATACGTTCGAGCACTGCGAGAGAGTCCACGATTCGAGAGTGTCACCGACCCGATATCCGATCTTGCGCGAAGTACGGACCTCGCATTTAGACTTCAATTCACCATGGTCTCGGAAGAGGAGTAACGTCGTAGATATGAGAAGACCAACAGCCACAGAACAAATATTCGTCCTATCCATCATCGCCTGCTTGCTGGCAGTGGGCTTGTATTCGACCGTTTTGCGGGGAGTGTATGTCATGCAGGAGGAGTTACGCCTCGCGAACACTGAGCGACTGGAGCGCGAAGCAAGAACCCGCGACGCAGACAAGGCCCAAGGCCTTGTTGACGAGGCTCTTCCAGTTCGTGAGCGTCTGCTCGATGTCCTTGTTCCGGTAAGTGACCCGACAGGATTTCTCTCTATGCTCGAAACTCTCGCCGAAGAGCAGAACGTAGATATGGAAGTCAGTGTACTTGCCGAGCAGGTGCAGGCTACAGGGAGCACACGCGCAGGTGGTGTGGCAGAGAAGGTGGGGCGCGCGATGCGTGTTGAACTCATGGTTTCAGGCACGTGGGCCAATGTGTATGAGTTGCTCGCGCTATATGAAACACTCCCTTACGCAACGACCATAACACGGGCAATGCTTAGAGAGAGCACAGAAGGACCGGGTATATGGGTCGGCCAGATACATATTTTGGTGCAAGCAAAATAAAACATGCAAGCCATCTACAAAAAATTGATAGAGCGATACAAAATATATCTCCCCGCACAACGTTCACGTGCTCGGGTTGGGGAACAAGTGGCTCGCGACTGGTTCGTCATACTCTCAGTCGCGCTCATGGTATTTTTTGCTTTGGTGGGAGTTGGCACTTGGATATACTTCTCCATCGTACGTGAACATACTGTTAGTATGGATGAGGTGACATCACAAGCCATGCCTCTTAATGTAGCAACTATAGACCACATCGAGCGAGTGCTTGAGGAAAGAATCTCCTCATTTGAACAAGTAAGAATGGTTGGTATAGTTGCACCTGATCCGGGACGTGCGCCCGCACCCACGGTGGTCGTTGATGATGAACTGGAGGATGGGGATGGTGTGAGCGATGTTGAGTAAGTAGAGGTACCCAGGACTTTGGTGTATAGTTGTGCCGTTGCTCCCGTAGCTCAATGGATAGAGCAGGGGTGTTCTAAGCCTTTGATGGGGGTTCGATTCCCTCCGGGAGCACAAAGCGAAGCAAGCATAGCGCGCGAGCGTATGTGCGGACGGAAGTACGGTACTTGAGTACCGTACGTGGGAATCGAACGGCCGGAGTCATGTTCCGAGTGAAGCGAGGAACGGACGAGGCCCGTCCAGTGGCACTTGTGAGATGAGCGGCTCGGCCGCGAAGCGAGCTAGTGACCACGGGATCATTCCCTCCGGGAGCACAAAGCGAAGCAAGTATAGCGTATGAATCGGGAGCTGGAGATAGGTATATGTCCTAGCATCTCAGACGCACAGACATTGCGTAATACGTAGTGATGCATTATAACAAGGGGACTGATGCGCGGTTAGCTCAGTTGGTAGAGCGCCTCGTTTACACCGAGGATGTCGGGGGTTCGAGTCCCTCACCGCGCACACAAAGCGAA
>SKIN01000046.1 GCA_007116405.1 Candidatus Kaiserbacteria bacterium
CGACCCCATCACAAAACGTGCCCGTGTGACCATTCGAGTTCCTGAAACGGCTCGGTTGGTGAACGGGGCTTTTGTTGAAGTCGCTTTGGTTGAGTCTGCTGTGGATGAGAGCCCGACGATGGACCAAGGGCGTGACGGCGTATCCATCCCCTTGCGAGCGATAAAGGTCCTTCCCCGCGGCCTGGCGGTCTTCACTGTCGACGACGGTGTCGTTCAGTCGGTGCCGGTCATGGAGGGGCCCATTGTTGGAAGCCGTATGCTTGTACGTGGAGATATAGACCCTGACCTTCTCATCATCACCGATGCCCGAGGAATACAGGATGGGATGCTCGTCGACGTAATGAACGACTAACAATGATATGGCCCGCATTTGGATATTCTTTGCCGAACGGACCGCGCTGAGCTACTTGGTGCTTGCTGCGCTGTTCCTGTTTGGTCTTAGTGCCGCTTTGACCATTCAACGTGAGAATGCTCCGGAAGTACAGATACCGGTGGCTATCATCTCGACTACCCTACCCGGAGCAAGTCCTGAGGATGTCGAATCGTTGATCATCGAGGAGTTGGAGCGTGCGGTCGCCAACCTTGATGATGTGCGAAAGCTTACGTCCACATCACGCGAAGGGTTTGGCACGGTCGTTGTCGAATTCGACGCCCGGGCGGATATCCGCCGCTCCATAGATAGAGTAAAGGACGCGGTTGATACTGTTCGCGGTTCTCTACCCGAGGATGCATCCGACCCTCTGGTAAGTGAGATAAATTTCGCAGATCAGCCCATCATGCTCTTAAGTGTGGTGAGTGATCTGCCGGTCACAGAATTCAGGACACTGACCAAGATGTTGACCGACCGTATTGAGAACATAGCAGGTGTCTCCCGAGCGGAGGTCGCTGGTGTCCAAGATCGAGAAGTGACAGTCGTAGTGCGCAAGGAAAGTTTGGCACTGTATGGTCTCACGACACAGGAGGTAGTGCAGGCGATCCGAAACAACAACGTTGCGGCGCCGGTCGGCACACTTGAGGTCGACGGCGTTGAATACGCAGTCTCCTTCAAAGGTACGCTCGAGCGTGCCGAAGAGGTTGCTCTTATCCCGATACCTACGCGTTCCGGTCCTATACGTCTTGGCGATATCGCGTTTGTGGCAGACGGAGTTGAGCGTCAGACCACCCTCTCACGTGTTTCTATCGACGGTGCCTTGCCCCTCCAGGCGGGCACAATACTGGTCTACAAGCAGCGCGGGGCCGATGTGACAGCGCTTAGCAAGAGCATCCGCGCACTTATTGATGACCTTCAAGATGACGATGCCATCGATGGAGACATTGTCATCACGCTTGATTCCGGAGAACAGATAGCAGAGAATCTTACCCGGCTTACCAAGACAGGACTCCAAACGGTCACCTTGGTGTTGCTCGTACTCCTTGCCGCGCTTGGGTTTCGGGAGGCCCTTACCGCGTCACTTGCGATACCCCTTTCTTTTCTTACCGCCCTCATGGTCATGCAGGCGACCGGCAACACCCTGAACTTCATCTCGTTGTTCTCGCTCATCTTGGCTATCGGTATCCTCGTCGATACGGCGATAGTGATGACCGAAGGTATCCATGCCAACATGCGCCAAGGGCTTACGAAGCGACAAGCAGTGCGCAAGACGATACACGACTTTCATTATCCACTCACGACCGGCAACCTCACGACCATCGCTGTGTTCGTGCCACTGTTCACCATTTCAGGGGTCACCGGTCAATTCATTGAGAGCATACCCTTTACGGTGATAGCAGTCTTGATATCTTCGTTGGTAATCTCACTCGCATTCATACCGGTCCTTGCACGCGCGCTCTTGCACACCACAAGAAATGGTGAGGGTGACAGTCGCCAGGACATCATGGCCCACCGCCTTGGCAACTGGTACCGCAGGAACATTCCTTGGTTCCTGGACTCGAAACGCCGGAAGGTGTACTTCTCGTCAGGTCTTCTGCTTCTCCTCATCACACTGATGTCGTTCCCGTTCATGGGTATCATCAAGGTGAGCTTCTTCCCGCAGTCCGATGTCGACTGGCTGTACGTGAACATCCGGGAAGTACAAGGAACACCGCTCATGGGAACGGAACTCGCGGTACGTACGGTCGAGGACGAGCTTTTGACCGTACCTGAAGTACGATCATTCACCACCAACATCGGGGCGGGCAGCCCCTTCGACCAAAGCGCCGAGAGCGGACCGCGCTTTGCGTCGGTGACCATTGACCTACGATCTGACAGAACCCGCACATCAAGCGAGATACTCGCCGACCTTGAGGAGCGGCTTTCGCGCTACCCTATCGATGCCCAAGTATTCCAACCCAATGAGGGGCCACCGTCAGGAGCGCCGGTACTTGTCACGTTCTTTGGGACCGACTCCGACATTCTGCGTGAGCTTGCAAACGATGCGGCCGATGTGCTTCGGACCGTACCGAATACTCGCGTGGTCTCCTCCTCTAGTGAAGATGACGCGAACCGATTCACACTCACGGTCGACAGGACGCGAGCGAGCGAGCTGGGCCTCTCTCCCGCACTCATAGCAAGCACACTACGCACGGCGGTCTTCGGTACTGTCGCAACCACGATCAAGGAGGATGGCACTGAAATAGATGTTGTCGTACGACTCGACCTCAATACTGCTTGGGAGACGGTGCATGACACCAACCGAGCAACTATCGACGCCATTAAGGAGCTTCCCATCCCTACTACGCGAGGTACGGTGCTCTTAGGAAGCGTTCTCTCGTCCTCACTCGATTCATCAAGCGAGGTTATCCGTCGCGAGGACCGTCAGCGTATCACCACCGCTAGTGCGGAGGTGGCACCCGGAGGGAATGCGCGTGACATCAGTGCGGCGTTCGAGCGTGAGTTCCTCGCGCGCGGGCCATTGCCTGAGGGTGTGCGTATGCGGCTCGGTGGAGAGACAGAGGAAATAGATCGTTCGTTCCGCGAAACCTTCCGTGCGCTCGGCATCGGTATCATCCTTGTGTTCGCGGTATTGGTCATCCAGTTCAACAGATTCCGCCAGGCATTCATCGTACTTTCAGTCGTACCTTTCTCCATCATCGGTGTCTTACTTGGTCTTCTCGTCACACGTGAATATCTCTCCTTCCCCTCGATGCTCGGCTTCATCGCCCTTGCGGGTATCGTGGTGAACAATGCCATCATCCTTGTCGATGTTTTTGACCGTCTGCGTAAGGAGCGGCCTGATCTCTCACTACGTGATATCGTCATCGAGGGTGCCGCGCGGAGAATCCGCCCCATCTTACTCACGGCGATCACGACGGTCGTTGGTGTCGCCCCACTCATTTTCGTGAGCGCGCTATGGCGTCCTATAGCGATATCGATAATGTTTGGACTTATTTTCGCGGTATTCCTCACCCTCCTTCTGGTGCCCGCGCTCTATTTGAAATTCTGTAAACGTCTTTCGGAAGATGATGAACCTATGGTTCCTGAAACTCGCCCCGATCTACCTGCCCCCGCGCAACCCTCACTCCTCACGGACGGCAACACGGATAAGGGTCATGACTCTTACGTTATCAGTCCCCTGTTCAAAAGCATAGCAGTGCTGCTCCTTGGAGCAGGCGCACTGTCAGTCCCTCTCTCTTTGCACGCCTTCACCTACGACAACCACAACATACGGAATACGTATCATGAGGCACCGGCTTCATTTTCGGTCGGAGAAGACGGCAGCGTGGTAGGAGCGACTGTCTCCGGTATACCGTTTCGGCAGTACGGTATCGCCAACGGCTATGGTATACGCCTCCATCGTTTCGAGATAGGTCTCGCCTACTGGTATGTGAGCGACCGCGGCGTCATCTGGGCCGAGAACGACCTTGTGGCACTCTCGATATATCTGTCGCGAGCTTCGTAGAAACTCTACTACAAGAGTACAGTAGCGCCTTCCGGCGTGACCTCGAGGACACCGCGAGTCACGTCATGCGTGAACACCTCTGCACCATCCTGCTTCACTACTAGTCGTCCCGGACGCAGTGTGGTCACGAGGGGAATGTGGTTTGGAAGCGCCGTTATCTCGCCTTCGCTGCCGGGCGCGACAAGAGCAGTCGCTTCCCCGCTCCATAGAACTCCGTTCGTCTTTGCAATATGTATGTACATGCTGCGGTTACTGTTTGGTCACCTCATCGATGCTCCCCTTCATGTAGAATGCGTTTTCCGGCAGACTGTCGTGTTTTCCTTCGACTATCTCACTGAATGACCGTATGGTGTCGGCAAGTGAACAGTATGCACCCGGAGTACCAGTAAACACTTCTCCAACAAAGAATGGTTGGGAGAGGAAACGCTGGATCTTGCGAGCGCGGTCGACAAGGACCTTGTCCTCATCGGAGAGCTCCTCGGTACCAAGAATTGCAATGATGTCCTGAAGGTCCTTGTATCGCTGAAGGATGTGTTTTACCTCCATGGCAACACGATAGTGTTCTTCACCCACAATGGTTGGCTCAAGTGCCGTAGAGCTTGAGGCCAGAGGGTCGACCGCGGGATAGATGGCGAGTGCGGCGAGCTCACGCGCAAGGACGACGGTCGAGTCGAGGTGCGAGAAGGTCGTTGCAGGTGCCGGGTCGGTAAGGTCGTCTGCTGGTACGTAGACCGCCTGCACGGAGGTGATGGACCCCTTACCGGTCGAGGTGATGCGCTCCTGGAGCTGACCCATTTCCTCGGCCAAGGTCGGCTGGTATCCTACGGCACTTGGGACGCGCCCAAGGAGGGCTGATACTTCTGAGCCGGCTTGCGTGAAGCGGAACACGTTGTCCATGAAAAAGAGCACGTCCTTGCCGAGACGGTCGCGGTAGTACTCGGCTAGGGTAAGGCCGGTGAGCGCAACGCGCGCACGGGCTCCGGGAACCTCATTCATCTGACCGAACACGAGGGCGGTTTTTTTCAAAACACCGGAGTCACTCATTTCGTGATAGAGGTCATTCCCCTCACGAACCCGTTCACCAACACCCGCGAAGACTGAGTACCCGCCATGTTCTGCCGCAATGTTGCGGATGAGTTCCTGTATGAGCACGGTCTTGCCTACACCTGCTCCGCCGAAGAGCCCGACCTTGCCTCCTTTGATGAACGGCACAAGAAGGTCGATGACCTTGATGCCGGTCTCGAATACCTCGGTCTTGGTAGCTTGGTCTTTGAACGCCGGCGGGTCGCGGTGAATCATCCAACTATCTTCACTCTCGACCGGGCCTTTGCCGTCTATCGGTTCCCCAATGACGTTGAACATCCTTCCGAGTACACTCTCGCCCACAGGTACGGCTATTGGCTTGCCTGTGTCCTCAACCTCATCACCTCGCGAGAGGCCATCGGTCGACGCCATCGCTATGCAACGCGCCTGGCCGAGACCGAGGTGTTGTGCGACCTCGAGGGTCATCATGCGTCCTTCCCGTTCCGGGTCGCGTACACGGAGCGCATTACGGATGGGTGGAAGTCCTTCCTTGAATTCTACGTCAACGACTGTGCCGATGACCTGTGAGATCGTGCCTTTCATGATGTGAATAAAGATTACTAATGAATAATATGCGTATACCTTTTCATAACTACCGCATCGCTTCGATGCCGCTCGTTATCTCGGACACCTCGGCGGTAATACTCGATTGCCGCGCCTTGTTGTAGGCGAGGGTGAGGTCTCGGGCTATGTCCCGCGAACGGTCACTGGCGCTCTTCATGGCCACCATTCGTGCCGAGTGTTCTGACGCATTCGCCTCAAGGACGGCATGGTAGAGTACGACACCGATGAGGTATGGCAAGAGTTCATCAAAGACGGCCCGAGGTGTCGGTTCAAAGATATACTCATTCTTGACCTCCTTACGTGCCGCATCCCGCAGTTCACTGTACTTTCCTCGTTCGGGGACGATACCCTCAATGACCTCCTCCAAGGTCTCGAAAGCGACCGGCAGGAGTTGTCGCACAACGGGCTGCTGGATGAACGTCGATTCAAAGTTGCTGTAGACCACCATCACCTTGTCGTACGTCTGTTCCTTGTAATCGGCAATGATCTTTCTCGCAAGTTCATCAGGGTTGCCGACGGCAACGTTCTCGCCCCAGTGGTCCAGATGATCGACGATACGAAACCCTCGCTTCTCAAAGTGCTCGTACCCCTTCTTTCCTATGGCAAGTATCGCGACCTGCTCTTTCGTCCACCCTTCCTTGGCTATCAGTTTGTGTGCCGTCTTAAGGACATAGCCGTTCAATGAACCGGCAAGGCCACGGTCGGAAGTAATGACCACGACGAGTGCCGTATTCACTTTTTCGCGGGGGGCTACAAGTGCATGTTCTTTCACTTCCCCTCTGCGTACCAAACGACGCAAAAGACCTATGGCATGGAGTGCAAAGGGTCGTGCCTCGATGGCGGTTGCTTGGCTTCGACGCATCTTGACCGCAGAGACTGCCTCCATGGCTTTGGTGACCTGGTTTATTTTCTTGACGGCTCGTATTTTTCCTTTTACTTCTTTGAGTGACATTTGACTGTAGGCTATAGTGTATTATATCCTTTTCTGTAGGAAGGAGCTGCACAACCCCTTCCTGCTGTGCGCCCCGGTAACCCCGGAGCACACCCACGGCCTCGACGCAAACAACGTCGGGGCCTTTTCATGTTACGTGAAGAGTGCTCCATGTGCCTCTTTGAACTTTGCATATGCTACTGCCAGTTTCTCCTTGGTGCGCTCACTCAAGTCCTTGCTCTCGGCGATGTCGGCGACAAGGGACTTGTACTGATCGTTCAAGAACGCACGCAGTGTCTCCGCGACTTCGGCGGTACGTTCGACCGGCACAGTGTCAAAGAGTCCCTCGTTGGCGGCGAGCAGCACCACCACCTGGTCTTCGAACGGCATCGGTGAGCTGTGTGGCTGCTTCAACACTTCAACAAGGCGAGCGCCTTTGTTGAGACGCTTGGTCGTCTGTTCGTCAAGGTCGCTTGCGAACTGCGCGAATGCTTCAAGCTCACGGTACTGCGCAAGCTCGATGCGCATCTTGCCCGCGACCTTTTTCATGGCCTTGGTCTGCGCAGCGCTACCGACGCGCGAGACGGAGAGGCCGACGTTGATGGCGGGACGTACACCTTTGTTGAAGAGGTTGGTCTCAAGATATATCTGGCCGTCGGTGATAGAGATGACGTTGGTGGGAATATAGGCTGAAACGTCGCCCTCCTGGGTTTCGATGATTGGGAGTGCCGTTATCGAACCGCCGCCGTGCTCTTTGGAAAGCTTTGCCGAACGCTCGAGCAGACGTGAGTGAAGGTAAAAGACGTCACCGGGGAATGCTTCGCGGCCGGGCGGTCGGCGTAACAGGAGGGAGACCTCGCGGTACGCTACCGATTGCTTTGAAAGGTCATCGTAAATGATGACAGCATCCTTGCCCTGCTCCATGAAGTACTCCGCCATAGAGACACCCGCATAGGGAGCAAGGAACTGCAGTGCCGCCGGGTCAGACGCCGGAGCGTTTACCACGATGGTGTATTCGAGTGCGCCGGCATCTTTGAGCTTGGCAACTATCTTTGCTGTCTTACTTTCTTTTTGGCCGATAGCTACGTAGACACATATAGGACGCTTGTCCTCCGGTTCATTCTTTTGGTTTAAAATGGTGTCGATGGCTATTGTGGTCTTGCCGGTGAACCGGTCACCGATGATGAGCTCGCGCTGTCCCCTACCGATAGGAACCATGCTGTCGATGGCCTTGAGTCCCGTGTGTACCGGCTCGTTCACCGGAGCTCGTTCTATGACAGGATGGGCCGAACGCTCCATGGGGTACATGAGGTCACTCTCGATGGGACCTTTCCCGTCGATAGGTTCGCCGAGTGTGTTCACCACCCTGCCTACGAGTGCCGGGCCGAC
>SKIN01000021.1 GCA_007116405.1 Candidatus Kaiserbacteria bacterium
TCTTTTTGTGTCGTTCGTAGGTGTGCAGGAAGCGGTGACGTGAGTACGGTGCCATATCCTCCGAGAACCTCGGCAACGATAGCATTCTTGGGTGTTGCTTCTGTGAGCGCCCTACGCACTTCTTCGCGCAGAAATACAGGTTGCCTGTTGTGGTTGAAGAATACTCCAAAGGTAATAAGAAGTGGCGCGCGAAGCACGTTGGTTGCTGAAGGGTCCCTTTGTTCTCTCAAGGTTTCAGAAAGGAGAATAGGAGAGACACCTCCTACGGCGTGCACAAGGCCCCGTGTATATGCAGAAAGCGCCTGCTCTCTGGTATCGTAGAGCATCAGTATGATGCTCGCGATGTGTGGGGAACCGAGTGCGTAGTTCTTGAACGCCGAGAGCTCGTAGCGAGCAGGGATGCCGGATCGATCCCGTATAAGTTGCTCGACCTTGTAGGGTCCCGCGCCGATAGGGCGCATGTTGAGGTCGCTGAACGAGTATTCTTCAGGACGAAGGTCTGACCACAGATGTTTGGGTAAGATACCCATTGTCGTATTGCCGAGGAAGGGGGTGTAGGGCTCCGGCAGTGTGAAAACCACTGTGTATGTGTCGATTTGCTCCACCCCAATATTGTCCCAGTTCGCATAGAGTGGACTACGTATACTCGGGTTCGCAGCTTGTTCAACAGTGAAAACGACGTCTGCAGCGGTGAGCGGTGTACCATCGTGGAAGGTCAGGTCCCTGCGTAGGGTGAAGGTGTAGACAGTGCCATCATCTGAGATCGAGTAACGTTCTGCGAGAAGTGGTATCAGCGTACCTGTCTTATCGCGTGTCATGAGTCCGGCAAAGACCAGTGCAGTAAGGTCCTTATCTGCCCCGCTTATCGCTTGGAGTGGATTGATGAACCTTGGAGTCCCAACGATCCCCTCAATGTGAACACCACCGGTTCGTGGTATTTCGACGAGTGTTTCCTCATTTGCCGTATGTAATACGTTAATGCCGGCCACGATGACAACAACAAGGAGTACAAACGTCAGTACACGCTCAAATGGACTCAGATCAAGGAGTGTATCCAGGAGAGAACGACGTTGTGTGCCGGGTGTTGGGTCTGAGGCTGGTTCTGGTCCCATATGGAATGTGAAGGGAAATCAGCAATGCTGTTGCATTGCACACACGAAACATCGGTGACTCAAATGCCGATGCAACGCGCTACGAGATGTAAAGGCTTATGAAGGCCGAAAGGGCAAACAATACCCCAATGACTATTGTGGCACGGAAGAGCACCTTTTCAGCCCCTCTTCTCGTGTAGTAGGTCGTACTGGCGTCACTGCCACCGAATGCTCCACCGAGGGTTGAGCCACGGGTCTGAAGTATGATAGCCACGATGAGCAACACCGACAGAACAAGCTGTATGAATGGCAATACTGACGCTATGAATGATGTTTCCATGGGCATGATAATACACTGAAGTCTCGGGTGCAGCAAGGGTCGCGGTTGACGTGTCACGAATCACTCCTGTATACTAAGCGCGCTTTTACCGTTGACCGGGATACTGCGTTGGTAAGCTCGGTCAATTCCCATTATTAAGAAAATAATCAAGATACGTGCTATGGCATCAGATTCATCAACGAAAGTCACAATACGTCCGTTGGGTGACAAGGTACTCATTCGTCCTCTTTCTGACGACGAGCTCGGTACCACCTCCCCCTCGGGCATCATCATTCCTGAGACGGTGGACAGGGACAAGGCGGATAGGGGAGAAGTGGTTGCCGTGGGCCCGGGTCGTTGGGATGATAAGGGTGACAAGCGGCTCCCGCTCGGTGTTGAGGTGGGGGACCATGTGATATTCCAGTGGGGTGACAAGGTGGAATTCAAAGGTACCGAGTACTACCTCGTTTCAGAGAGTAACATAAGCGCTGTTATCGAAAAGTAACACGATAATTTAGTCCGTAACCACAGAAGAACCTATGGCATCAAAAGTAGTAATATATGATGAGGAAGTTCGTAAGTCACTCAAGAAAGGTGTCGATGCCGTTGCAAACGCCGTACGAGTGACGATCGGTCCTCGGGGGCGGAACGTTGCCCTGGACAAGGGATACGGCGGCCCGACCATCACAAATGATGGTGTTTCTATCGCGAAGGAGATCACGCTCAAGGACAAGTTCGAGAATATGGGTGCAGAGATCGTGAAGGAAGTGGCAACAAAGACGAACGACACTGCCGGCGACGGGACTACAACCGCTGTTGTGCTTACCCAAGCTATTGTGAATGAGGGCATGCGACGTACGGCACTTGGTGCCAATGCAATGAACGTGCGCAGAGGCATTGATGAGGCGATGCAGGATGTGGTCGCGGAACTCAAGAACATGAGTAAAGAGGTGAAGGGTATCGAAGAGATAAAACAAGTCGCCATGATCTCTGCAGAAAGTAAGGAGCTTGGCACTGTGATAGCCGAGACCATTGAAAAGGTGGGCAAGGACGGTGTGGTCACCGTGGAAGAGAGTCAATCATTCGGCATTGAGAGTGATGTAGTGGAAGGTCTCGAGTTTGATAAAGGCTACGTCTCACCATACATGATCACCAACAGTGAGCGTATGGAGGCGGAGTACAAGGATGTGGCTGTCCTCGTAACAGACAAGAAGGTGTCAACCATAAAGGAAATACTCCCCCTTCTTGAGCGGTTGGCGCAGACGGGAAACAAGGATCTGGTCATCGTTGCCGACGATTGTGATGGCGAGGCACTTGCCACCTTCGTAGTGAATAAACTGCGTGGCGCCTTCAATGTGCTAGTGGTGAAAGCCCCGGGATACGGCGATCGCAAGAAGGACATGCTGCAGGATATCGCAACTCTGGTTGGTGCACAGGTCATCTCTGAAGAGTTGGGTCTTGCACTTGACAAGGCGGACCTTACGCACCTCGGCAAAGCGGCACGAGTTGTTGCAACTAAGGACTCCACTCTGGTCATAGGGGGAAAGGGTGGTAAAGAAGCGATCGAAGATCGCGTCCGTTCGCTCAAAAAGCAGCTTGAGAATACTGACAGTAAGTTTGACAAAGAGAAGCTTGAAGAGCGGATCGCCAAGCTTTCCGGTGGCGTTGCCGTCATCCGTGTTGGTGCGGCGACCGAAACAGAAATGAAGTATCTGAAACTCAAGATAGAAGACGCAGTGAACGCGACCAAAGCGGCCATCGAAGAGGGTATCGTACCCGGTGGCGGAACAGCGCTTGCGAAGATAGCGAACACGTTACAAGAGAAGCTTGCAAGTAAGAAGAACGGAGACCATGAATTCGCCGTTGGATATGAGATAATGCTCAAGGCACTCCTCATGCCTCTCTATCGTATCGCCTACAACGCTGGACGGGAGGATGGCGCGATGGTTGTAGTGAACAAAGTGGCTACAGAAAAAGGAAATCTGGGCTTTGATGCGGTCACCGGTGAGTATGTTGACATGCTCAAGGCTGGTATTATCGACCCGGTCAAGGTCACGCGCTCGGGTGTGCAGAATGCTGCCTCTGCTGCGGCGATATTGCTCACCACTGAAGCAGCGGTTGCCGAGGAGCCCGAGGAAAAGGGTCAAATGTCTCCGGACATGGGAGGAATGGGTGGCATGGGAGGAATGGGTGGCATGATGTAAATACACATTGGTGACACATTCGATACACAAAAGCCCCATACATCATATGGGGCTTTTGCCGCGCCATCTATTGCCGTCGCTTAGTAGCGTGCGGGGCGACTAGCACGATGGCAGTCGCTGCAACGTACCGGGCGATCACTCCGAGGCTCGAATGGGAGCTTGGTGATCTCCTTACTGCAATCGGCACAGGTCCAGGAACCCTCGACCATTGGTCGATCTCCTGAATTACTGCGCTGCTGAGGCCTGCTTGCGCGATGGCAGTCGCGACACTTTAATGTGTCAAGGCGATCACTCCGAGGCTCGAATGGGAGCTCGGTGATCTCCTTACTGCAATCGGCACAGGTCCAGGAACCCTGCACCATCGGGCGAGGGGTCTGTTGACCGTAGTCACTGCTATACATAGTTTCACTTGCGTTGTGACGTTCTAATAACACACGACCCATTAGAACGAACACAATGTACACACTAAGTGGACAAGCACGATCGTCTAACGTGGTTATGTTATACCGTGGAACCACTCGATAAAGCAACTACACCACTGTGTATCCGCGGTTGTCGAACAGCGGGGTGCGTATGGTATACTGATGGACGTACAATACGTGTTGAAATTGTTAACCATTCCTAATATTTACTATGACCGCATATATCATTTTGGGCATAATCGTTGCAGTGTTGCTCTGGGGCGTCATCATGTACAACCGCTTTGTCGCACTCGTCAACCGCACGAAAGAAGCGTGGTCTGACATCAGTGTTCAGATGAAGCGACGTTTCGACCTCATTCCAAACCTAGTTGAGACGGTGAAGGGGTATGCAGCACATGAGCGAGAGACGTTGAACGCCGTCACCGAAGCCCGGGCACGCGCCACATCCATAGAGATCGACCCGGCAAAGGTCACACCTGAGCAGATAAAGGCGTTCGAGAGCGCGGACCTAAATCTAGGCTCCGCCCTTGGTAGGCTACTTGCTGTAGCAGAGAATTATCCCGACCTCAAGGCAAATCAGAACTTCCTAGAACTGCAGCGGGAACTCACTGATACAGAAAACAAGATCCAAGCGTCACGGCGCTTCTACAACGCGAACGTGCGAGACCTGAACATCGGCCTAGAGCAGTTTCCAGGCAATATCATTGGTAATATGTTCCGCTTTGAAAAGCAGCCATTCTTCGAAGTGGAAGCTGATGAAGCTAAGCAGGTGTCACAGCCGGTAAAAGTCGGTTTCTAACACGCTTATGTCAGAACGTATCTACTACAACAAATTGGTCTGGGACAATGTACCCGACATCATCCGTGCTAAAGGCAAGGAATGCGAGGTTCGCGAGCTCACCGATGAAGAATTTGACCTCGAGCTACTGAAGAAGGTCGAGGAAGAAGCGAGTGCATTGCCGGAAACGACCACGAAGCAAGAACTCATCGACGAGATCGCCGATGTCATTACGGTAATTGAGTACATAAAGACTCGCAAAGGCATCACTGAGCTGGATATTGCCGACGCCCTGGAACGCCACGTACACAAGCGCGGTAGGTTCGAGAAGCGCCTGTTCCTTGTATGGTCATCTGACAGTACCTACGTCACGAATGAGAAGGCCAAGACGGTTGTTCGTCTCACCATCCCGGATCAACCCACATCAAACACCACTCCCGCTACAACACCGTCGCAAACCGAGGAAGGATCAAAGTAACATAGTATGTCCAACGGTCCATCTGTGACCAGACCAACGCACCATGCCGACAGAGCTACTCGGCATGTTGATGTTTCAGAGCGGGTTGACCCCATTCATACCGAGCGAGAGCGGTACGCACAAGCGACTCAGGCGGAACGCCTTCGCAGGGTATGGTGGCACCTCGTGATATTCTGCCTCACCTTCATTTTTACCACTGGTGTACTTGCTTTGGGGGTTCTGCTGTGGGTGCGGCCTGAGGCACTCTTTGCCCTTGTCGTTGTTGGACTCTGTACCTCCGTTGTCTTTGTTGCAACCTTTGCAGTCCTGCGTATCATTATTCTGCAGCGTCTCTACCCTGGACCTGCGTTCTTGGAAGAAGAACGGCACTCAGCCGGGTATCATATCGGGACAGGAGTCGCGTATGGGACGGTGGCACTCGTAGTAGCGCTCATCCTTGCGGGCCTCCTCGTCAATATAGCGACAGCATTCACTGTTTGATATGGCAACGTTATACACACAGCAGAGTCGAAACATATACCGCACATGGCTCCTCATGAGCGTGTTCTTCGTGGTCGTAATAGCCATTGGGTGGGCGGTGAGCTGGTACATGGATTCGGCGTTCATCCTGTATATCGCTGTGGCGTTTGCTCTTTTCATGAACATCTACAGCTACTGGAATTCAGATAAGCTCGTTCTTAGGATGACGCATGCTGTAGAGGCAGACCCGGTCGAGTACCGAGAGTTACACCGCATGGTCGAGAACCTTGCCATCACTGCCGGGCTTCCCAAGCCGCGCGTGTACATCGTGAAGGACCCGGCTCCCAATGCTTTTGCCACCGGGAGAGACCCGAAGCATGGCGTGGTGGCGGTCACTACCGGTCTCCTCGGCATCCTGGACCGTACCGAGCTCGAAGGCGTCCTTGCCCATGAGCTTGCGCATATCGGAAACAGGGACATATTAGTCTCGACCGTCGCGGTGGTGCTTGCCGGCTTTGTGGCCATCGTTGCAGACATCTTTCTGCGGATGCTCATATACGGTGGCGGGGGAAGGAACCGAGGCGGCCATCCGATACTTCTTATCCTCGGCGTTGTGGCTATCGTACTTGCACCCATCGCCGCGTCACTCATTCAGCTTGCTGTCTCTCGAAGGCGTGAGTTCTTGGCGGACGCCTCTGGGGCATTGCTTACCCGGTACCCTGACGGGCTTGCGAGCGCTCTGATGAAGATAAGTCAGCACGGGAGGGAAATGCAGCACGCAAGCAACGCCACCGCACACCTCTTTATTGCGAATCCATTTGGAGCTAAGCGTGGTATCGGCGCATCGTTAAGCAAGCTCTTCTCTACACATCCGCCCGTGCATGAGCGCGTGGCTGCGCTACGTAACGAATAAGAGGCATATACTAGACCTGTCGACTGTCATGACACCGGAAGAGACCTCTCTAACGTTGGAAGCACCCTACATCAGCGAATTGGACGCCTCTCCTTTGCCGACAGAGAACGACATGTTTGTGTTCAAAGGGCGCCCGATGCGAGCGTTCATTCAACCTCAAACTACCTCCGACGGGTCGCGCACAGTGGGAGGTGAGCTCTTGCTTCGTACGATACTTGGGAACGATGTGCCACCCAGGTTCATCGAGGGTGCGGAGGAAAATGGTTCCATCCACGAGGTGACTCTCGGCATGCTGCGCTGTGCAGCGATACATGCAACGTTGTTGGCACAGCAGGGTATGCTGACGCGAATGTCAGTGAATGTGTCAACAAATGAGCTGAACGCAGAATTTGTCGATGAAGTGCGGGAGATATTCAGGGAGACCAAGAGTGATCCTTTGCTCATCACCCTTGAGATCACAGAGCGACAACCCATCAAGGAACAACACTACGGTACTCTGCACGCATTACGTGACCTCGGTATACACTTAGCTGTTGATGATTTTGGATCCGAGCACGCA
>SKIN01000019.1 GCA_007116405.1 Candidatus Kaiserbacteria bacterium
CTCACTCTTGAGACGCTCGAAGAGGTGGTCCGTTCTTGAGGCTATCGGTATCCGCCCGATGGTCACCTGCTTTTCTATCCTATGGATGCGGATAAAGCCTTCGACCGCGAGAAGGAGTATCTCCGCGGATACCTCACGCGGTTCTATACGCTCATTGTATATGACCCCTGCAAGCGCGGGTGAAAGACCTTTCGGCGGTTCGTACTCGACAACGATGGTCTTCCTACCTTCCGGGTCCCTGCCACGTGTGTACCATAGGTACATCAGTATGCTGAGCGTGATAAGTGGCAGAGCAAGCGGGATATACGGCACGAACGGCCACCCGGATCCTTGGTGCCATGGCTGACGGATCTCGGTGATGGTGCCTTTTGGAAACGCTACCGCTATGGAAAACCCACCGTTGGGAGGGATGGCATAGGCAACAGCACTATAGCCGGCACGATCTTCGCTTGTGAGACGCTGGTCCTCATCACATGGAGTACGATCGCCTGACATGCCTTTATAACACGCGGCGTCGATGACCGTGGCACCCACCGGAAGGTCAGCGAGCACCGTGGCTTGCTCTATCACGACCGACCACGAACCGGTCACGTTCCAATAGAGCTCGTCGGTATCTTTGAAGTGGAGGAATGGCCCCCGTACTGTGTAGGAGATGATGTACGTCTGCGCACCCCGCACCTTCACAGTGGGATCACCTATCTTGAGTGTCAGTTCTCCATTACTGCGACTCTCGGTGAACATCCACGGTTCACCTTCCTCGTTCACTACAGCTACATCATAGATGTCAGCCCTATAGGTGGCCGTTCCCGCCTGGTAGCTGTAGGGTATTTTTCTGAAGATGCCGTGTTTCTCACCACTGCCAAAATCGTAAACCACTCGTTCTGTGACACGCAGCGTAGCATCACGGTCTACCGTCAAGCGCACATCGAACGTGGGAACGCGCTCGATAGCGGATGCGACCACAGGGATTGCTGCAAGTATGAGGACACCTGCAAATATAGCCGCTCCAAACAGCGTTGCTTTCATGGGACAAGTATACCTCCCGTGGTGCACCTGCGCCAAAGACCGGCAGATACGTGTATAGGGATACGTGCATATCGTCCTTGCATTCCGCCGCACGGGGTCCTATGATGAGCGCTTACTCAAGCACGATACATAGTATTTAGGAGATACCGTTATGCACCACGACACCCACACAATGGAAAAGGATGCTCTCTGGGAAAAGCACCGAAACCTCTTTGAGACTCTCTGCACTACCGATGACCTGACAGGATACTTCTCCTGCATTAGCGATGTGTCAAAAGGATTTGGAAGAACTGATCGGAGTATCCGGTGTATGGATGGAAGAACCCCCGGTGGGAAACATTTTGCAGGCAGCGGCATCCTGCTCGCCAATAGGCGAGGAAAGGAGTTCGTGCTCGAGACCCTGGCAGCAGTACAACCCGACGGTATATACAGTCACGAAGAATGCGGAGCTGCAAGTCTGGTGGCAGGTCTACAGGGTCTTGAACCGGAGGCCGGCGAGGAACTCGGCATCTCCTGGGCACGAGAGGTGGCAGAGGCACTCCAGGTACCCTATCTTGGACATTTGCCCGTAGAGGCACCCTTTCATAGCGAGATGGCGACGTACTACGACGGTACCGGCAGGATCGACCCGATACGCTTAAGTGATCACATCGTACCCGGCTTTGATATCACCAGGCAGTACCATCGCACCGCATGTGATGCTCAAGAGGAGCTGATGATAAGTATCGGCATTGCATTCGGCAAGACGGGCTTTAACGAACGGTTTACGCGGGAACGACCCTTTTTGGTCATCGTCATAGGACACACAAAAGACCCCGAACTCTCTGTCGCAACGCTACTCGAGGAGGTGCGGCCGGTGGTCGACGCCTCGCCACACCGGGACCGCATACGAATACTCTCCCTTACTCCCGAACAGTCCTGGCTTACCGATTGAGGACCACGGCTTCGCAAACACCACCAACGTGTGGTGGTGTATTTGTGCGTGCGTGCACTGCGAAGCCCGTAACGCAGTGAAGGGCGAAGCAGTGGGCATGAAGTTGAACATTACATTTTCAGTACACCTTGTGGACCTTTTGCTTCGCATGCTCGCAAAACGTCTCACAAGGTCTTCAAGTCCTCTCATGCTGAAAAATAATATCGCGGAATGCTGGCCGCATCCCGCTTTTTTATTTTTGTGGGCATGAGAGGACTTGAACCTCCACGGCCTTGCGGCCACTACGACCTGAACGTAGCGCGTATACCAATTCCGCCACATGCCCGATCGTTCGCTACGATACCACACTTTTGCCTGTTAGAGTATAGGGTAATAACACGTCTACAGACATACGCATGAGCGTCCTGTATACTACATATACTATTTCTATCTTCAATCACCATGAGAACATCGATTAAACTTACCCTTGCATTCGTAGCATGTGCAGGTATAGCAACGTACACACAAGCCGCCGAAATACAGTATGGTGCGTTACGGGCACAATTTGGGGACACGTTGCATATAGAATACCGCGGACCATCGGGACCACAACACTTTACCTGTACCACGGCGGGCACTTGCACCCCACACGGCACGACCACCCCTCGAATGTTTCCCACTGTACTGGGAACTGATTCGTATGAGCGGAGTGCTGACGGCAGGCTTGCGGTCCGTCCTTTCACGGTAGGGGCAATGACCTATCACTTTCTGTACGACATAAGCACCACTCCACCTCGGCAGATAGCCCTCGTACCTTTCATGCGAGATGGCGCCACTATACACTTCTCAAGAAATAATGACGCTGTTATCTTTCGCGAAGGTTTGACCTTCACACGGTATGACATAACTACCCGAGGTGTTACGACACTCACCCTAGATCAGAATCTTGCATTCCTTTCTATCTCTCCCAGCGCAACGTACGTTACCGGTTACAACTACACGACGCTTCGGCACGAATTCTGGCGCTTCTCCGACGGGGCCAAATTAAACGGCCCTGACTCCATGCAGTCGTACATCGAGTTCTCCGAGGACGAGAGTCGGTTTGCTTTTTTGGAAGATGTAGGGAGCTTTAAGACGTTGTACACCATGCATACACGTGACCTGGGGCAAGAACGACCAGTATCCCTACAGCGAGTGACCGAGCCGGCGACTGAGACCGAAGACTACCTATTTCTTGAAAATACTCTCTATTTCCTGGCAAATGTGAATGGACCTTTGAACTGGGACCTTTGGAGTTTTGATGGAAGTGAAACAGAACTCGTGGATACCGATGTCTCGTATGGAGACTTCTTGAAGCGGGTTCGCGGCAACAACGGTTCGTACCTCGCCTACCTTAAGAATGAGGGGCGAAACAGTCATCTTCACCTCTTGTCACATAATCCCGGCGCAGTAATAATGGTACGCCCCGTTGCGGATTCTCCAAAATCAGATGCGGTGATCCGAGAGGTGCGTGTATACGGCGAACGCACCGGCGTGCTCCTCTCTCCGAAACGACCTGCACGAAACCCGGATCTCTTCATCTGGATGCACGGGGGACCACAACGACAGGTGGCTGTGGGGTATCACCCCTACCTCTCATACGCCGTATACGACGAGCTGCTGGAACGCCTTGTTGAGGGTGGGCACTACGTATTCAAGATAGATTACACGGGATCGACAGGCTACGGTGCCGACTTCCGTAGGGCGTTGCACATGCGTATCGGTGATGTTGAAATGCAAGATGTGCGAAATGCCATACACGAACTCGACCGTGACCTGCGCATAGGGCGCGTACACCTTATCGGCAATAGCTACGGAGGGTACATGGCATTCCGTGGCATTGTTGACACTCCGGAACGCATAACAGGGGCGATATCGATAAACGGTGTCTCCGACTGGTACGGCTTGATAAGCAGAATACCCTCTTCGCCGTTCCGCACCCTTTTTGAAGGAGTACCCGACCTTCATAACTTGGCTGCATACTTCCAAGCCAGTGTGTTTACGGGCATGGAGCAGTTGACCGACAGGAACAAAGTGCTTGTGGTGTGGGGAGAGAATGACAGCACTGTCCCCGTGTGGCAGAGCACGAACTATATCGAATTTGCCGAGGCGAAGGGGGTGAACGTAAAGGCACTATCCTTCCCCGACGAAGACCATATACTTCGAAAACGTGAGAATCTTGACCTACTCTGTCTAACTATCACTGAATACTTAACCATTCCGGGCGTCAAATGTGAACTATAAAGACGGACTCCTGTAATACATACAAAACAACACCCACTATACGTGGGTGTTGTTTTTTGGTCACCAGCTTAGCGTCAGATGTTACCGCAAGCAAAGACAAGGTCTAAAGCTACACTGCATAGCTTGTTGTTATCAACGAACGAAGTGGTGGACCATGCCGGACTCGAACCGGCCACCTCATCCATGCCATGGATGCGCTCTACCAGATGAGCTAATGGCCCTTACGCCCACGGAGCAAGGGTACTTCAAAACGATGTCTTGTACAAGGTTAGTGTAAGTGACCCTTAACACGGTCGACCACATCATCGAGACGCATGTCAGTTTTGACCAAGAACTCACTCATGCCTGTGGAGACCGCCTTTGCCACCGTTTCTATACTTGAGCTATTCGTGAGCAGAATGATGGGAACGGTTTTCCCCCACTCATCTTGCTGCAAGTGGCGCATCACATCAAAACCATCCATCTCCGGCATCATGATATCCAGTAGAATGATGTCGGGATGCTCAGCGAGAGCGGTCTCGAGACCGATCTTACCGTTAGGAGCAGTGAGCACTTTGACCCCCTCTTCCTCAAACTTACGCGCCAGGACGTTCACCAATGACTCTTCATCGTCAACGATCAATATTGTCTTGCTTGGATCCATGATACGTATTGTTAATCACTATATCGATAGCATACCTGTTCTAGGCGTCTGGCGCAACGCGGGGAAGCTTGATGACGAAGGTAGTGCCTTTGTTGACTTCCGATGTAAAATCGATCGTGCCGCCCAATTTTTCGATGAATGCTTTCGTAAGATGTAGTCCGAGACCGGTACCGTTTGCCGACACTTGACGCGCATTGCTTGCCCGAAACATTTTAGTGAATATTTTCTCCTGTTCTGAAGGGGGTATGCCGTATCCGGTATCACGCACAGTGAGGGAACACATACCTGAGGCAAAGGTCCCTTCGATGAAGATGCTTCCTTCAGCCGGTGAATACTTGATCGCATTCGTGCAAAGATTGTGAATCGCAATACGCATCATGGTTCTATCGGTCGTGAGTACATCATCTTCGTCGATCTGCTTCTCCACCTTCATATGTTTCTTTTGAATATCCGGTTCTAACTCCTTTAACACATCATCAATAACCTCACCCAAGTGCATACGTGTGTACTCAGGCGCAAGCGTACCCATCTCGATACGGGACACTGTAAGCAAGGTTGTTATGAGATCTATCATACGTTCATTGCCGACATATATCTGCTCAAGATACTCACGCACCTCATCTGATACCTTCATGCTTTTTGATGTAAGCAGGTAATCGATATACCACTTAATGGTCGTGAGTGGAGTGCGCAGCTGGTGGGAGGCAAGCAGCAGGAAGTCAGTTTTTACCGTATCGCTCTCCTTCTCTTTTGTGATGTCCACAAGTGTGACCAAATGCTTGAAAGGTACTTGCGTCGACTTGTTCAAAGAATAGATTGATGCCAGTACCCACTTCTGTGCCCCAGGAATGGTACGAATGGTCATTTCTTGTCGTGTAACAGGCAAGCCACGTTCGATCTTTGTACGCAACAATGAGAGCGTATCATCCTTACTGGTTTCATCTCCTTCTGTCGTGTGAATTCTTGCCAGGGAGAAAAAATCCAACGCATTGCAAGCTTCTTCAGTGCCTTCAAACAGGCGCAAGGTTGCACGATTAGGATTCCTGATCGCACCGTCATCGTTCATAAGGAAGTAGGGTACGGGACTATTTTCGTATAACATACGAAATTGTTCCCGTGAGAACTTCAGATCAGACACCATTTCTTCGGCAAGGCTTTGTGTACGATGGGTCAGCTGATGTCTTGTCAGTATGAGCTCGGTGGCAAGGCCAATGAGAGCGATCAACACTATCACCACAAAGGCCTGAAGGCGCATGAGTACATCTTCCTCAAATTCGGCACCAAGACCAAATGTTACCAACGAGGTGATACTTGAGGAAAACACGATCAATACCACGGTCACGGAGATGAAGAACGCTATGGCATTTAGTTCTGCAAGTCCGACATTCTTTTTTGTGCGCACCGACCTCATGTTGTACGTCAATTGTACTCTGTGGGGATACTATCGCGCCAGAGTGCTGTGGGTATGACCGTACA
The DNA here is from genome assembly GCA_007116405.1 of Candidatus Kaiserbacteria bacterium. Lineage (GTDB taxonomy): Bacteria > Patescibacteriota > Minisyncoccia > Phycocordibacterales > UBA12088 > UBA12088. Next base: position 6,342 of record SKIN01000019.1, read on the forward strand.
ATGCCTGGTGCCTACGGTGGTATACTAATGGTAAGCATTTACCCATAACCATTCTATCTTATGAATAAGAACATGAGCGCCGAAGACGCACATATTCGTACCGCCATCGCCCTGGTGCTGGTCCTCATGGCACTCTTCCTTGTCGAGCAACCGATCCTTCGTATCGTACTCGCACTGGTTGCTAGCGTACTTGCCGCAACGGCATTTCTGCGCACCTGCCCTGCGTATCACTTCCTTTATGATAAAAGACCTGCAACTGGAGACAAAATGGAGTCTGAGCAAGAAAAGGATGGGAAAGACGTTGAAGCAACACCCGTAGAGACAGAGTCGACCCCCGCTGAAGAAACGGTCGTGCCCGAAAATGAAGAAAAGAAATAACATCAAAGATCAAAACAAAGAAGCGCAATGCGTTGCATTGCGCTTCTTTGTTTTGTGGGCGATAAGGGCCGCGGTCACGAGTCACTAGGTCTTTTCCTTCGCATGCTCGGAAAAGGCCAAGTGCTCTCGACCCCGGCTCGGCCTCGCCTCTTTCGCTTCGCTCCAGAGTCGGCTTCGCGGCCTTGCGCCTTTCGAATCCCCTCTCGCCTTACAAAACAATAGTCGCGCAATGCGTTGCATTGCGCTTCTTTGTTTTGTGGGCGATAAGGGATTCGAACCCCTGGCCTTTCCCACGTCAAGGGAACGCTCTAGCCAACTGAGCTAATCGCCCGTACACGGAATACTACATTGTTTGGTTGCTTCAGGCAAGAAATGGTAGGATA
>SKIN01000036.1 GCA_007116405.1 Candidatus Kaiserbacteria bacterium
AGAGGTGAAGGCAATAGAGGTTGGCAACATATTCAAGCTCGGCAACAAATTTTCATCCGCGATCGGGCTTACGTACAAGGATGAGCAGGGTGAAGAACGACCGGTCATCATGGGATGCTACGGTATAGGACCAAGCCGCCTTCTGGGGACTGTCGCGGAGAAGACCGCGGATGAGCGTGGGCTCGTATGGCCACGTGAAGTTGCTCCGTTTGCTGTCCATATCGTGCGCTTGGGGGAGGAAGAGCAGGTGGTGTCACACGCCGACACTCTCTACAGCGCACTCACACAGGCCGGCTTTAACACTCTGTATGACGATAGACCCTTGCGGCCCGGTGAAAAATTCGCTGACAGCGACCTTATTGGCATACCGACCAGAGTGGTCGTCAGTCCCAAGACGGTGGAGTCAGGGAAGCTTGAAGTGGCTGACCGCGCGACGGGGGAGGTGCGCATGATGGATCAGGAAACCCTGCTTGCCGACCTCACGTCTGAATAACTACAGGTATGTCATATGTCATTTGCAGAAAAGATATTCAAACCGTTAAGTAACGATATCGGAATCGACCTTGGGACGAGCACGAGCTTGGTATATCTACGGGGAAAAGGGATCATCATCAATGAACCGTCAGTGGTCGCCTTGAACCAGAAGACGGGGCAGGTGGTTGCTGTTGGTAAACAGGCGAAGGAAATGCTTGGCAGGACACCGCAGCACATTCGCGCCGTGCGTCCACTCGTGAACGGCGTCGTTTCGGACTTTGAAGTCACCGAGGAGATGCTCTCGTACTTCTTGCGCAAGGCGCAGAGTGGCACCAGAGCGCTCGTTGGCCCAAGGGTGGTCATCGGTGTACCGTCTGGTATCACGAACGTCGAGTCTCGTGCGGTGCGCGACGCCGCAAAGAACGCAGGCGCACGTGAGATATTCATTGTTGAAGAACCGATAGCCGCTGCTATCGGTATGCGCCTCCCTATTCATGAACCGCGTGCGTGCATGGTGGTCGATATCGGCGGGGGCACCACCGACATCGCCGTCATGGCACTAAATGGTCTTGTTCGCTCAAAGAACCTCAATGTCGCCGGTGATCGCCTAAATGCGGACATTATCGCTCACCTGCGTGATGAATTTAAAATAGTAATCGGCGAGAGTACCGCAGAAGAACTCAAATTTGCCGTATGCTCTATGCTCGAGCAGTCGCAGCCACTCGAAGCGCCCGTCAGGGGGCGTGACCTGGTGACTGGACTCCCGAAGGAAGTCATCATCACCGACGAGGATGTTCGCGAGGCCGTCGCCTCCAGTATCGATACGATAATCCAAGGTGTCAGAGAGGTTCTCGAAGAGAGTCCGCCGACGGTGGTGTCAGACATCATGCAGGTGGGCATCAACATCACAGGGGGCGGATCATTGATACACGGCGTTCCTGAACTCCTTCAGGCAATGCTTGAACTGCCGGTCAATGTCGCAAACGACCCCATCACGTCCGTGGTGCGGGGTACGGGTATCATCGCTGAGAATATCAAGAACTACCATGATATACTCCTAGACGAAGATGCTTTACCCAACATCGAAACAGCTCAGGGATAAACGACACCATCTGCTTCCACTCGCGGCACTTGCGCTTGCAGTGGTGTTATTTGTGTTCAAAGTCCCTATGCCGTCGTTCCTTTCCGATGCCGCACAGTATGTCGGGGCCCCGGTATGGGGGGCGCAGGAGCGTATGACCGGATTCGTACGGGACACAAAGACACTGTTTGCCGACAAGCATCTCCTTGCTGAACAGAATACCGCGCTCACTGAGGAGCTTGCGACTATGAGGAGGGAGAATTTCCTGGTACGCATGTACATGGAGGAGAACGCGCAGCTCCGAGAGCTCTTGGGTCGTGCTGAGGAGGCAGGAGGAAAGATACCAACTTCCATCATACACAGTGAGGTGTGGGCACCATATGACACGCTCATCGTTGATGCAGGCTCCCGCCTTGGAGTACGAGAGGGAATGCTTGTCGTGAGCGCAGAGGGCGTTGCGTTAGGAAGTGTAGTACGCGCACGCTCATCGCGCTCTGTCGTCGCCTTACTCTCAGCTCCGGGAAAGGAGACCAACGTGGTCATACACGGCACATCGACTACGCACGCTCGTATGGTTGGCATGGGCGCAGCCACGATGCGTCTCTCCATACCCAGGGAGATAGAAGTGGCCACAGGAGACCCCGTAGTACTCGGCGCATTTCCCTCATACCTTGTGGGGCACGTCGCGGACATCATTGTGCGACCGGAAGACGCGCAGCAACGGGTGTACGTTCGGTCACCCTCAAACACACACACGATGCGGTTTGTGCTCATAGACGCACTGCACGCATGGGAACCTCCGCAGGATATTACTCCCGATGAGGGACTCACGGAGTAGTGACCTACCTAACGCAGCGATACGTATATGAATACTCTTGCACGCTCATCGTCAGATACTACACTCACCGGCATACGGGTGGGGGGTACAGCACTGGTGCTCGTACTCGCACTCCTGGGGTGGCATGTACTCATGCTTACTGTGGCGGTGCTCATGCTGCTCCTGTTCAAGGCGTATGAGGTTGTGCTGGGTGGTGTTGTGCTTGACGCGACGTTTGCGCCTGCGGTCGGCCCCGGCTCCGCTGATATGCTCTTTACGGCTATATTGCTATCTGTCGCAGTCGCCATATACTATGTACATCGTGTACTGTGGAGGTAGTGACCTCCCAACCATTTCGCACCTATGTTTCAGAGAAAACGTCGCAAGGAAACGCTCATCTCGCCTGAGGAAATACTTTTAGATGCACACAACCTACCTGCATTCGACCCTAGCAGGCTTGAAGGAAAACTGAACAAACCAATAGGTCCTCGGGCTCTACGTCCTTTGATCATCATTCTGCTGTTGGTCGGGGTCGTCCTTCTTGGACGCACGGGACAATTGATGGCACTCCAGGGTGAACATTTTGCTGCACTTTCGGAGAGCAACCGTCTCGGTAGTTTCATGATACTTGCCGAGCGAGGCATCATCTACGACAGGAACGATGTGCCGCTTGCGTGGAATACTCCACACTATCGTGACGGTATCCTGGAGGAGTATGCAGCACGAACGTATGTTGCCACCTCGGGCGTTGGCCACCTGCTCGGGTACGTGCGACTGCCTGCTCGTGACCGGAGTGGACGACTCTTCCGCGAGGGTGTCGAGGGTATTTCAGGCGTGGAATTAATATTCGACCAAAAACTCCGCGGAACCGACGGCTCAAAGATAGTTGAGATGGACGCTCGCATGGATATCGTTAGTGAGGGAGTAGTACATCGACCGGTTCCGGGAACTCCGTTACACCTGACCGTCGATGTGCGACTACAGCACGCGATGAACCAAGCTGTCGCGGAACTTGCAGACCGTGTTCCGTTTCGTGGCGGGGCAGGCGTTATTATGGATGTTCACACAGGAGAGATACTCGTCCTCACAAGCTATCCGGAATACAGTTCGCTCGCAATGGTTACCGGCGACGCCGAGCGGATCGATGCCTACAACAACGATGCTCGCACGCCGTATCTCAACAGGACACTTGCTGGGCAGTACACACCCGGATCGATCGTCAAACCGTTTGTTGCGCTTGCCGCACTAAATGAGGGCATCGTGCGGCCTGAGAAGAGCTTTCTCTCGACCGGCTCCCTCCGCCTCGCTAACCCATATCACCCCGGTCAATTCTCAGTGTTCACAGACTGGAGGGCGCACGGTGTCGTCGATATGCGTCGAGCACTTGCTGTTTCCTCAAACGTTTACTTTTACTATATCGGCGGTGGATTCGGTGACCAGGAAGGGTTGGGTATCTCACGCATAGACCAGTATATGCGTAAGTTCGGTTTTGGCGCATCAACCAACTTTGCGCTCGAGGGGGAGCGGCGCGGTGTACTCCCTACACCCGCATGGAAAGAGGAAACGTTCCCCGATGACCCTGTCTGGCGCATCGGCGACACTTATAACACCGCTGTAGGACAATATGGATCGCAAGTAACTCTCATGCAGGTCGTTCGCGCGACCGCAGCGCTCGCAAACGGTGGATTGCTTCTTACGCCACGCCTTGACACCTCAACGACGCAGTACGGTGCTCGGAGGATAGACATTCCCGAGCAACATATGAGTATCGTTCGTGCCGGCATGAGGGATGCGGTACTTGACGGAACATCGATAGGGTTAAAAGTGCCGTACGTGGAGGTTGCGGCAAAAACGGGTACCGCGGAAGTTGGCGTGAGTAAGGACCATGTACATTCCTGGTCTATGGGCTTTTTCCCGTACCAAAACCCGCGCTATGCGTTCGTTGTAATGATGGAACACGGTCCTAGGACGAACCTCATCGGCGCCACCTACGTCATGCGCCAATTCATGGACTGGGTCCACACAAATGCTCCCGAGTACCTGGTACGACCGGAATAATAGGCGATTGTTGTGTATGGGTGCCCATGGTATACTCGCACGAAACATTTACTTTACTCTTTCACTTTTTTTACACCCATGAACACCGACACCGAATATCTGACGCAGGAAAAATACGACGAACTCAAAGAGGAGCTCAACTTCCTGACGACCGTACGACGCAAAGAGATCGCCGAAAGTCTGGAGTACGCACGTTCACTCGGTGACCTTTCTGAGAATGCCGAGTATGCCGAGGCACGGGACTTGCAGGCCGCGACTGAGGAACGCATCCGAAGACTGCAAGGGATATTGGCATCGGCGCAAATACTCAAGGTCAAGAAGAAGGGTGACATCGTGACACTTGGTTCAACGGTGACCATTTGCAAGCAGGGTGAGACCGAGACGCACGAATATCACATCGTAGGCTCAGAGGAGACGAACATGCTCGAGAGGAAACTCTCACACCTTTCTCCACTCGGTGAGGCGATGATGGGAAAGAAAAAGGGAGATGAATTCACATTTGAGACACCGAGTGGCCGTCAAAAATACAAGATAGTATCAGTTTCCTGACCTATGTCTGAAGGAGAACATCCGGAGACCCTGGAAGAGATACGCAATGAACGTATCGCTAAGGGGGAGCGGCTCGCTTCTCACGGCGAACTCCTGTATCCAAACACGACGGCTCGTACGCACGCCCTCAACCGGGTGCGCGACGCTTTTGACGACTTTGAACGAGACGCCACACCAGTCATCGTGGCGGGGCGCGTTCTGTCCATTCGTGTACATGGTAGCTCAGCGTTCATTGACCTCTTTGACGGGACGGCGACACTGCAAGGGTATCTCAAAAAGGATGAGCTCGGCGATACGCCATTCGACCTTTTCATCGATGCGGTCGACCGTGGTGACTTCGTAGAGCTTGAAGGGACCGCCATGCGCACGAAGCGCGGTGAGCCCTCACTGCTTGCTAAAAGATGGCGCCTGCTCACCAAGGCACTCCTCCCCATACCAACACAGCACTTTGGCATCAAGGACGAGGACGAGCGGTACCGAAAGCGCTATTTGGACATCCTTTTGAACAAAGACCTGGCAGAACGTTTTCGACGTCGTTCTGTGTTTTGGAACACCTTTCGCACATTTCTCCTCGAACGAGGGTTTATCGAAGTAGAGACGCCCATCCTTGAGACGATGCCCGGTGGCGCCGAGGCGCGTCCTTTTGAGACGCATCACAATGCGCTCGACATGCCCGTGTACCTCCGCATTTCCGTGGGGGAGCTGTGGCAGAAGAAGCTCATGGTGGCGGGACTGCCGAAGACGTTCGAAATAGGACGTGTGTTCCGCAACGAGGGTATGAGCCACGAACACGCGCAGGATTATACTTCCTGTGAATTCTATGAAGCGTACAGCGACATGGAGAAGGGGAAAGCGATGATTCGCGAGCTCTACATCGCGCTTGCCCAAAAGACGTTCGGCACCACTACGTTCTCGGTGCGAGACCACACCTTTGACCTCAACACAGAGTGGCAGACCTACGACTTCTCTCTGATCATCAAAGAGGCATATGGCTTTGATCCGCGTGAGGCTGACTTGCAGGAAGTACTCGCCGCGCTTGAGAAGGCCGGGATACAGACAAAAGAGGGAGAGCAGCTGAACAAAGAGCGTGCCGTGGACCTTCTGTGGAAGAAACAACGCGCCCAGCTTTCCGGTCCCGGCTTCCTCGTGCATGTACCGGTGTACATGGAACCACTTGCCAAGAAGAATGAGCAGGACCCACGTGTCGTGGACCGCTTCCAGGTGATACTTGCGGGAAGTGAGGTGGGAAAGGGGTTCAGCGAACTGAACGACCCTATCGACCAGAGGGAGCGGTTTGCACACCAACAAGCACTGCGTGAGGCGGGGGATGAGGAGGCACAGCGTGCGGATATGGACTTCGTCGAGGCGCTCGAGTACGGTATGCCCCCCACGTTTGGCTTTGGCACCTCGGAGCGGCTGTTCAGTATGATGGAAGGGGTGTCAGTACGGGAAGCACAGCTGTTTCCGCTGATGCGACCAAAGAATTCGTGATGTTTTATTAAATATAATACATAAGACCCCGGCAGCAACGCCGGGGTCATTCACGTGAAAGAACTACGCGACCCGAATGGTCTTTTCTCCCTTGAACCAGTCGTAGGGAACTACGGTAATACCCGAATCGGTGACGGTGAAGCCACGGTCTTCGTCGAGAGCATGGTCGACACCAATCTGTGTTCCCGCCGGGATGACGACACGCTCATCGTCCATCA
>SKIN01000008.1 GCA_007116405.1 Candidatus Kaiserbacteria bacterium
ATCGGACGGGGGTTCGATACCCCCCATCTCCACCAAAGAAACGCCCGCAGGCGTTTTTTTGGTGGAGATGAGCGAGCAAACTGCTTTGCTCGCGTGGGGGTATCGAAAGGCGGAGGTATGTGCCGCAGGCACGACCGAGCCGGGGTCGAGACCACTTACTATTTCTGGAGCGCGCGAACAGAAATAGTTAGTGAGTCGTGACCGATACCATCCTACCGACAGACAAAGACGAGCTGGACCGCAGGCGTTTTTTTGGTGGAGATGAGCGAGCAAACTGCTTTGCTCGCGTGGGGGTATCGAAAGGCGGACCCAGCCCCACTTTTTAGAATTGAGACCTCTCAGCCCCTAGTATGATAATCCGATGATAGTATATTTGGTAAAAAGTGGAGCTGGGGAGGCGCCGTCCAGGAGTCTTAGCAAAATTGAGTGAGCCAAAATTTTGCTTAGAACTCCGGGGACGATACCCGATACAGGGGAAAGAACCTGGGCTTGAGAGCTCCGTTGATATTGTTGGAAAAGTTTGACAAATTACCATATCCATACTCTAATACGTACAGGGTTCTTTTATAACACATACCTGAAAAGGAGATGGTACGTGAAAACGACATGGCAACCGATATCAGTCCTCACACAACAAGCGTTTCTGCGTATCCTTCGAAAGTCGGGCTTAAGTGAGACACTTGCACGAACTGTCACTGAACTACCTCAGTCGGTCATGGCCGACCGAATAATCACCCTTCTCAAGGAGGAGTCGTTCGAACCGTCGGGAGAGTACAAGTACGCACGGTCTACAATGGGTAGGAACTTCCTCGGTATTGAGGAAGCAATGGTCCACCTGGGTGTCAGCATGGCACGTACTGAGCGTGATGTTCTGAGTCATATCCCCTTCTCTAGAGCGACACTGCGCTCGGTGCGTGACACACATCTGCTCGTCGCCCTTCCCGCTTGTTCTCTCTTCGGAATCCGCAGCCGCGTTCCTCATGAATTATTCGCGGCGCAACAAGGAGCCTGGTACGAGAAACAACCCTTTGCTACGCATGTCCATGAACCTTCATGGTGCTTGCTGCGCAAGGAGCCGCTGTCAACGCAGCCGAATCGGACATGGGACGAGCAGTGCTCGGACCTTAAGGAAACCGAGGAGGTGCCTTGTGCATACGCCGTCGTGTACGGAACGGTCGTTTACTTCTTGTCGAGAGGCATACGCCTGTTCGAGACGACGATGGTGCGCACCGCGAACCTGGACCAGGGTGGCAGTCGGGTGATAGTCGGCAACTTTTCCGAAAAGACCGGCGTACACATTGATGGATGTCACGACATGCACCGGACCGAGGACGTCGGCATCGCCGTATGTCTGCAACATGAACTTCCCTAGAGGGTATACCCATGAGCAAACGACATGATGATACGCGTGCCGCCTTCCTCGAACTGATGGAACGCATCGGCACTGAGGTGTTCGAACGTGTACGCCCAAACAAGGCTGACATGGACGAACTTGAGCGTCGGAGGAACGTACTTATGACGCAACTGTACATCGGCGCCATGTATGTGGTGACGAATACGCCGCTTGAGAAGGTCACTCGCCTCATGCTTGGGGGTGACCTCATAACCCCGCAGGAGATACACCGCGCGTTCGACAATCTGGTGTACTCACGAGAACAGCTCACGCTGCTCAAGCGGACCTTCCCTTCCGACGAGACCGTGTGGTGGTGTCACAACAATGACTACATGCTCATTGCCGGCCCACCTCGTGCTCTGTCGCTCAGGGACATGCGCGCGCTGCGTCCGCAGTACTTCTATCGCCAGTCGGGATCCTGTTGGTTTGACGAACATGCGTTCTCCGATTCGGAACGGGTGCCGTTGCGGTGGTTGAAGATCCGCAAGGACGCCACGCCCGGCTCACAGTGTAAGGAGGTGACGGAACAATGCAGCTTAATGTCTGAACACGAGACGATACCAACGGCCGCAGAGACGGTGTGGGCTATCATGGTCTACAAGACAGTGCGACATGTCAACCTTTTCGCCGATACGTATGTTCGCACCGCAAGCATGACTGACGAAGGTATGCGCGTTCATGTGGGTGGCAACGGCACGTACGGCATAGGGGTCGGTCGTACGTGGGATGAAGATCGTCACAACTACGTCGGACTTGCTACGGCAAGGACCTAGAGCCCGTCATGGGCTGTCAGACCCTCGTTCTTACGAACGAGGGTCTTTTTCTGTACCACCACCCTCTATTGGTTAGAGGGTTGCGCGGAGCAGTGCATCTCTCGTATCTTGAGACGGTATATCTCAGAAAGCGCAATGAGTAGGGCGAAGATCAGTGGACCAAGGAGGAATCCTGCGATACCAAAGGTCGCAAGTCCGCCCAGTACCGACAACAAAATGAAGAGTGGGTGGATGCGTGCACCATCTCCTATCAGTCGAGGAGCGAGCATGTCGTCGATAAAGCCCACGATGAGTATGCCCCATATCATGAAACCAAATGCCGCAAAGTACGCACCGCTAAACACCAAAAAGAAGAACGCGGGTATCATGACAAGTCCGGTACCAATCGCTGGGATGAGTGAGCTTATTGCGGCAATTGAGCCCCATAGTACCGGATTAGGAACGCCGAAGATGATGAAGCCGATGCCCACTAACGCCCCCTTAATGACCGCTATCACCAGTGTCCCACGGACGAGTGAGCGGGTCACCATGCTCAGACGGTGTATTATCTTCTTGTCTTCCTTGTCCGAGAGCGGCGAAAGCTTAATGAGCGTATCAACAAAACGATGTCCGTCACGCAAAAAGAAGAAGAGTGCAATAAGTACGAGTAGTGTCTTTACGAACACATCGAGTGTGGCGGTGACGACGCCGGTGGCAAGTGTACCTGCCATAGTGCCAATCTTTTGGAAAAGTATGGAAACGTCTATCGCCGATTCAACTGTGGGGAAAAGTTCCTGCACCCGAGCGTTCACATCGTCTAAGAACGCGGGAATCATTGAGTAGTTCAGCGTTGTCGCATGCTGTGCCAAGCGAAGCAACTCTTCCAGTAACAGTAGCAGGAGTCCGGCAGCGGGGAGCAATATGACAAGCGCAATAAATATCACGACAAGAATGGCGGAGAGGTTCGGTCTGTGCGTGTACGCACTGATACGGTCGTAGAGCGGCATTGCAAGGATGGCAAGCACGACCGCAAGGGCAAGCGCACCCACAAATGGGTACAAAATATACCCCACAAGAAACAATGCCACGATGAGTATTGTCGTAAAGAAATACCCCTCGAGTTTCTGCTCGGACATACCCGTATTGTCCCATGGGACGCTGGTATCGGACAAGTGTTTACTTGCCTTTGCCTTTCGGCTTTTCTTCGGCTGCCTTTTTTATTGCCTTCCAGTGACGCTTCAATTCTGTGTTGAGTTTCTTGGCCTCTTCTTCGCCAACACTCTTCATTTTTGCGTACTTTGCGGTCACCTTGTCGACAGTGTCGTTGTAGGTACTTTCACTGACCTCCTTTGTCTTTTCAAATCGCTCCAACACCTCTGCTTTCGCTTTAAGGGTCCATGCTTGGATCTTCTTGCGGTTCTCCGCGCCCTTGGGACCGTACAGGTAGTACCCGGCCGCAACGGCCCCAATAACGGATGCGGCGAAGCCCAGACCGCGACCCTTTTCCTCTTCAACCTTCTTTTTTGTTGTCTTCTTTTTTGTACTCATAGTGATGTAATTATTTGATAAGATTTTTTGTCCTCAAACCACATTTATTCAGAGGCCTTCTTCTTGCTCGAACGGCGTCGTTTACTTGCCTGCTTTTCCGCAGACAATGCATCAAAAAAGCCTGAGACCGCGCGCACAATGCCCGCTCCCGCGACCATCTTTGTGTAGTTCTTGGCGGTGTCAAGCCCTTCTTGGACACTCTCGCGGGCATCGTGCACGCCCTCTTTGATGTCAGTGCGTACGGCATGAAAATCAGAGGCAAATTCCTTTGCTTCTTTGCTCACTGTACGAGTTATCTCATTGATGTCACGCAGGATTCGTACGACGTAAAAGGCCACCAGCGCGATAAAGACACCGAGGAGCGCGACCGTGATCGTCGTTACGAGGAAAAATATGTCCATCTTTAAGAAAGCAGATTCCATATGTTCACAGTATACCGCTTTCGTCGGGAATATGTAAATGACCACCCATGCACGGGAGTGGTATAGTATCCGATATGACCGTACGCTTTCTTTCAGTACTCTTGGGGGCGTTGATACTCGCGATCGTTGCTGTCGTGCTCGCCCGACCCTCCGGACCCTTATTCGGCCCCTCAGGTACTCTCACCATCGTTACCTACACCGTCCCATCCGCGGGAGGCCCTGAAGAACGCATATTCGGCCTTGGGCTCGGGGATGTACGTATGATGACGCCAGACGGGGGAAGTGAGCGTCTTGGCAGTGCTCGCCCGCACCGTATCACACTCGGAGACACTTCTGGGAAGACCGTCGTCGCATCTCATTCCGTGCGCACCGGAGCATATACGGGTATACGACTGACCCTGAAGAACCCTGAACTCCGTATGGCTGAGGATGCGGTGCGCATACGACGCCTGTCACTCTGGAACGAACAAGTATCCCTGGATATCCCTTATGCCGTCATTGAGGGCGAGACGACCGTCATACTCATAGGATTTGAGTTGGGAAACGCACTTCGTGATACCGGTGACGAGCTTGTATATGTGCCAACAGTGCACATCGAGACGAGACAAGGTGTTCGTGTGCTTGAAGTCGGTGATGGTATTGAGATAGAGGGTGGCACGATAGGCACAAGTGCGATGTTTGGCATGAACGAACAGGGAGTGATGCGAATGAACTACCGCATGCCGCCACAAGGTGTGCAGGAACAAGTACCGGCAGTGATCGAGCCTGATGCCGGTGAGGAGGATGTCGATATGAACACCGATGATACGAGTGATGAGGCTGCGGAGGAAGAGGAGGAAGAACCAAGTGACGACGCTACACAGCTGTGACCCGCTCTTGGATGCAGGAGTTCAGTTCTACGACACGAGTATTGTATTCATCTACCATCGCTTGATACCGAGCAAGTGTTGCGTTATAGACTTCAGCGGCTCGATTGTAGGCATCCACTCGAGCATTGTACTCGGCAGTGCGCAGACCCACCTCCTCGAGCGCTGCCTTGCGCATACGCACCACCACTTCCATCGCCTTAAGACCGGTCTCTACCCTATCGATAGCATCCCGCAGTGCCGGGTCCGTCTCCGGACACGCACTCACAGGAAGGCCAAACGCTTGCACTATCATCCAGACCTGTCTTCCTTGGTACATACTGCGCCCGGCGGCAATGCCTATTTGACTGTAGGTGCGGGAAAGTATGTTCTCGCGGTGACCGGGACTGTCCATCCACGCATCCACGACCTCTTTGCTGGTCTGGAACGTGCCCATCGCCAGGTTCTCCCCGATGGCGATATACGCATACCCGACCCTGTCGGCAAGGTCATCAATGGTCTCACCGCTTGGAGACTCGTGCGCAAAATACTGACGTGCGAAAAGGTCCTGCATTTTGAGCATTGCTGCGCGTGTAAGCAAGGGGTCACTCGAGAGTATCGGTAGACCGGCTCGGTGACGCTCAACGTTCGTGTAAAGGAAAACACCTCCGGCATGTATCGCCGGCTGTGCCACCTGGGCGAGCGATGTCGAAGGGGACATTGAGACACCTACCCACAGGGCTACCACAAGTATGGACGCTGGAAAAAGTACACGTCGCATGTCCTCATAGTATACCATTACACCACAAGAGGTCACATACCATGCATTTCTGGGCCTTTCGCGGCCGTAGAAACACGTTTATACTGGAACATATGATGCATACATTAGTCGAGCAATTGGTCGAACGGGGCACCCTTCGGACAGAGCACATCATCGAAGCGTTCGAGGCGGTGGACCGTGCCGATTTCGTACCTGAGAGTTCACAGACGCAGGCCTATGAGGACCGGCCACTCCACATCGGCTACCAACAAACGATATCCCAGCCCACCACGGTCGCGTTCATGTTGGAGCTTCTCGCTCCGCAGAAAGGTGATCGTATTCTCGACATCGGGTCGGGGTCGGGGTGGACGACAGCGCTCCTCGCTCACATCGTCGGCAACGACGGGTCCGTGGTCGGCCTTGAACGCGTAGACGAACTCGTGGAGTACGGTAGGAAGAACCTGGAGCGGTATTCTTTCTCATGGGCGACCATTGAGCGTGCCGGCGCGGAGCTTGGTGCACCGAAAGATGCGCCATTTGACCGAATACTCGTCTCAGCATCCGCCCGCTCCTTCCCTCACGAGGTGCTGGCACAGGTGCGTGAGGGGGGTGTACTGGTGACACCGGTGCGTGACGCAATATGGCGCGTACAGAAGATAGAGCAGCAACCTGTCATTGAGAAGTTCGAGGGGTTCATCTTTGTGCCGCTCATTAGCGAATAGATAGCCGCACGGGCAAACCGATATGCGCTGTGGTATACTGCAGGCCTATTCACTAACATTCATCATTACCATATGTCAGAAACACCACAATACACCTGCGCGGTGAAGGTCGGCGAAAAGATCCCCGACATGACGCTCAAGGCGTACCATAAGGACGATATCGTAGACATCTCCCTCAAGGAGGCTCAAGGTAAGTGGCTCGTGCTGTTCTTCTACCCTGCCGACTTTACCTTTGTATGCCCCACTGAACTCGAGGAAATGGCGGGCTTGTACGACTCATTCGTAAAGGAGGGGGCGGAGGTCATGTCCGTGTCCACCGACACGCACTGGGTACACAAGGCTTGGCACGACGAATCAGATGCTATCAAAAAGATACAATTCCCCATGCTCGCAGACCCGACCGGAAAGCTGTCACGAGCCTTCGGAGTGTATATCGAAGATGAAGGTGTCGCATTGCGTGGCTCATTCCTCATCGACCCCAAGGGTGTCATACAGGCAATGGAGGTACACGCCGACGGTGTAGGACGCAGTGCAAAAGAACTCTTCCGTAAATTCCAGGCGGCAAAGTTTGTTGCTGAACATGGCGGTCAAGTATGCCCCGCTTCATGGGAGCCGGGCGATGACACGCTCAAGCCGGGACTCGACATGGTTGGCAAGATATAAGGACCCTTCTCCTTGTTCGCACCGAACACCCGTACACGCTTTGTGTACGGGTGTTCTTTGCTTTATGCGTGTTCATGAGCACAGTCGGTTGTGACAGGCGGACACTCCGTGACCGCTTCTGTATCCGTGGTATACTCGAGACCATGAAAAGACGACAAAAGAAAGGGGGGCAACGACCTAAAGCAGTGCCGGCAATGGATGTAACGGGCATGATACGCCTCAACTCGCGAGGATTTGGCTACGTTGAGGATGGCGCTCATGGAGAGGATATCGAGGTGCCGCCGGAACTCCTCAACACCGCCCTTCACCGCGACACCGTGCGTGTTGTCCCGCGTCCGAAGCGACACAATGGGAGAATACGCGGCGAGGTCGTAGAGGTAGTAGAACGGGCAAAAATACGCTTTGTGGGGACCCTCGAGGAAGAAGGCGGTTTCTTCTTTGTCCGGCCGGACGATCACAGGATATACATTGATTTCATCGTTGAGCGTGGTGGTGCTGATGATGCTGCTGTGGGTCAAAAGGTCTCGGTGGACCTGGTGCGATGGAGCACTCCAACAAAGAACCCATTGGTGAAGATCGTCGAGGTGCTCGGACCTTCGGGTGAACATGAGACGGAGATGCGGAGCATTGTTGCAGGACAAGGGTTTGATTGGCACTTCCCACGAGAGGTCGAGACCCAAGCAGAGGAGTTGCACCGCGAGCAAGAAGCATTCTTCACAGACGAGATAGCTCGCCGCAGAGACATGCGTGCCGTGACCACGTTCACCATAGACCCTGCCGATGCCAAAGACTTTGATGATGCAATATCCGTCCGCACTCTCGAGAATGGAACCATCGAGCTCGGCGTCCATATTGCCGACGTGTCTGCGTATGTGCGGCCGGAGGACGCAATAGACAAAGAGGCACAGCAGAGAGGTACGAGCATCTACCTGGTGGACAGGACGATACCAATGCTGCCTGAGGTGCTCTCCAACGACCTGTGCTCTCTTGTTCCGGATCAAGACCGTCTTGCAATGAGCGCAGTATTCGAAATAGCTCTTGACGGTACCGTACATACCGCATGGTACGGGGAAACGGTCATACGCAGCGTTCGGCGCTTCAGCTATGAAGAAGCGCAGAACATACTCGACGCGGGCAGTGGTGAACTCTACGACGAGCTCATGACGGCAGACACGATATCACGCGCGTTACGTAAAGCACGATTCAAGAACGGTTCGATAGGATTCGAAACCGATGAAATAAAATTCGAGCTTGATGCACGAGGCAAACCAGTTCGTGCATTCCGCAAAGAACGCCTCGAGACGATGATGATGATCGAGGATCTGATGCTGCTCGCAAACCGCGAAGTAGCGACGTGGGTCGCCCGAAAATATGAAAAGAATAAAGCGTCCGCCATCTTTGTGTGGCGCGTGCACGACACACCAAAACCGGAGCGGGTGGAGGAATTGGC
This sequence comes from Candidatus Kaiserbacteria bacterium, assembly GCA_007116405.1. GTDB lineage: Bacteria > Patescibacteriota > Minisyncoccia > Phycocordibacterales > UBA12088 > UBA12088. The sequence continues at coordinate 8,556 of SKIN01000008.1, forward strand.
GTTGTTCCTGAAGATGCTTGGCTACGAGCTTCCTCACAAACAAGGAGTGATCACCGCACGAGCGCTGAACAAGCTCTTCGAAGAAATTGCGGATGCGCCTGAGGCGGACATGGTAGAGACGGCCGCGATACGCACTATGGCGAAGGCTATTTACAGCACGAAGAACATCGGCCATTTCGGTCTTGCTTTCGACCATTACACCCATTTCACCTCCCCCATCCGCCGCTACCCCGACCTCATGGTACATCGCATCGTCAAAGCGCATTTGGCCGGCACGCCGCCATCCGCTAAACAGTATCCTTGGTATGAACGGATGTGCACGCAATGCACTGAACGGGAGATAGCTGCCGCCGAAGCGGAGAGGGATTCAATAAAACTCAAACAGGTCGAGTACATGTCCGGAAGGATCGGGGAGGAATTCGATGGTGTTGTGAGTGGTATCAATGATCGCGGCATCTTTGTGGCGGAACTTGAAACGCTTGCGGAGGGTATGGTACATGTCCGTACCTTGCGCGACGACCTCTACGAGCTCGGTGATCATGGCTACCGACTCATCGGCACTCGCACGAAAAAGACCTTGTCACTCGGTGACAAGGTCCGCGTACGTCTTACCGGGGTTGATATCGAACGAAAGCAGATAGACTGGGAGCTCGTGAGTAGCGCCTAGTTGTTAAGTGCATCCTGTGCAGCTTTGCGGATGTGTTCCACTTCACGTTGGCTGAATATCTTCTTATCGGAATAGTGTTTGAGCATGTGCTCAAACTCTTCCTTGGTCGTGAGTCCTTCCTGCCGGTGTGAAGAGCCGTAATCCTTGTCTCCTGTCATTGCAAAGGCAGCCTCCAGCAGATCACGCTTGCGCTTTCTGCTTGCGCGACTCCCCTCAAAGCCGGCGCTCATACGGTTCATGAGCCTACCGCCTTTAGCTCGCAATTCATAGTCACTGATACCTTTTTGTCGTGGTCTTCCAAATACCATGGTAGTGCTATTGCAGTACAATGCGCTCGATGATGACCGGTTCGACCGGCACATCACGCGCTCCTGTGGGAACCTTTGATATGGCGTCGACAACGTCCATGCCGGATATCACACGCCCGAAGACGGGATGCCTGCTGGTAAGGGGTTGCTTGTCAAAATCAAGGTTCACATTGTCTACGGTATTGATGAAGAACTGGCTTCCTCCGGTATTCGGACCGCTGTTGGCCATACTGAGCGTACCTCGTACATTGCTCAGCCCCGGAACGAATTCATCCTCTATGGCATAGCCGGGACCACCCGTTCCCCATCGAGCCATGTTGGCATCGTCCCTTGTTAGTGGGTCGCCACCTTGTATCATAAAGCCGTCAATGACACGGTGAAATTTGATGCCATCATAGAACCCGCGCTCTGCAAGTGAGAGAAAGTTGCCTGCCGTGATTGGCATGTCGCGTGTAAAGAGTTCTATTGTAATGTCTCCCTTATTGGTCGTCATGACGACCGTTCGATTTCCCGTCGTTTGTGCTTCTGGCATAGGTGCTGTTTCGTTAGATGTATCATCGTTCGTAACAACGTCTTCATCATCCTCGCGTACGACATCATCTGTGTCATCCGCCTCCATCTCAAGTTCGGTAGATGGATCATCAGGAAGCATCGGGTCGGGGGTCTGCCCGGGTTGCGAGAGTTTATTCAACCCCAACAACAAAAGCAGTATCACTGCCACACCGATACCAATGGTATAGAGTTGTTTCATGCCGCTCTTTGATGGTTATTATATGTGGCTCAGTATACCCCGTAGGGAGTGATGAGGCAAAAGCAACAAGACACTGCGGCGCCGACCGTATTCACCTCCCTCAGTTATTTTGCAACAGAGCTCGCTTCCTCGAACTTGACCGACAGTATCCGCGAGACACCGTCAGCGCCCATGGTTACCCCGTACAGCACACCCGCGCGGCTCATGGTCTCACGATTGTGGGTGATGAGGATGAGCTGACTTGACCGTGCCAGCGTTTCTATCATGTCACCGTACCTGCGGGAATTTGCTTCATCCAACGCCGCGTCCGTTTCGTCAAGTATCAAGAACGGTGGTGGGTTGACCTGACTGATGGCAAAGATGAGTGCGATGGATGTCAGCGCGCGCTCCCCACCCGACAACATCATAAGGTTCTGCACCCGCTTGCGGGGAAGCGAAACCTCGATGTCTACACCCTGCTCTACCGCACCACTTCCATCGTCTTCACTTTGTTCGTCCGAAGCGTCTCCAAAGAGTGCGGTCATGAGCTTTCCACGCTTCTTTTCCTCTGTCACGATAAGGCGGGCGCTTCCACCGCCAAACATAAGTGTGAAGAACTCATGGAACTGTTTGCTGATGGTTGCTACGCCTGTGGCGAACCGTTCATCGAGTTCGCGCTCCAGGTCATCGATGAGTGTGCGAAGCGATTCTGCAGAAGCGTCGAGGTCGGCGAGCTCACGCTCCAGAAACTCGTCACGCTCCTTCACATCCTCGTACTCTTTTGTGATGTCGTCAGCGTTGGCGCCCCCCATCTCCTCCAAGCGTATCTTCATCTTTTCAAGTTCCCTTCGACGTTCGAGCTGAGCAGAACGGTCCTCTATACCGTCAGCATCAATATCGACCGTATCCATAGAGGCCACGTCAAAATCCTTATATCCCATCACATGGCGACCGATAAGTGCGATGCCCTCGCGGATCTCCCTCTCGAATTCTTCACGCTCCCTTCCCAAGGCCGCTTCGCGCGTATCGAGTTCACGCAGCGTGGCGCGGAGTTCTGATTCGCGCGTAATGAGTGTGAAGAGCTCCCGCTCTTGTTCCCTGTTTGCATCTTTGTTCTCTTCCATCGAACGTTCAAGTTCTCGTATCTCCCCTTCACAGGCTGCCATCTCCCCCTCTACACGCACTATCTCGGAGCCAACTCTTGCGACCTCTGTACGCAAGCGTTCATACGTCGTAAGGTCCGGCTCGTACGTCGGTACATCCACTTTATGACGCTCGATGAACTTACGGAGTAATGCCTGGGCTGCACGCAGACCATCACGCATCGGTTGAGGGTCTCCGTTGCTGTGAGCATGGTCGAGGATGCGTGTTAACTCCTCCCAGAACACGCGCACCTCCTTATACGGTATCGGCGAACCCTCCTGCTCCAAGGTCTTTTGCTTTTCCTCCTCTAGACGCCGTTCTTCGTACGAAAGCTGTCCTTCAATGCGTCCGGCGGTACGGGTCAGGTCCGCATGCTCCCTGCGCAACCCCGACAACGTATCCTCCAGTTCAAGGAGTCTGCTCCGCTCTTTCGTGTCCTCCTTTGCACGTTCAAGTTCTTTACGAAGCGTGGCGATGCGGGAAACCGTCTGATCAAGAGCTTGAACGGGCTCCTTCCTCAGACCCTCAATATGCTCGGTCTCGTACGTGAGGAAGTTTTCCTCACGCTTCAGATATTCTTGGTACGCCTCAATGAGACGGGCGCGCAGTTCTCGGGCACGCTCAAGCTTCTTCACCTGACGTTCAAGGAATTTAAGATGAGGAGCGTTCTCTTTTCGCAATGACTCGACCTGTGCGCGGTTCTCCTGTGTCCGGGCGAGCTTCTTCTTACTCTCTTCTTTTTTATAGTGATACACACGAAGACCGAGTGCGTCCTCGATCATCTGCTTGCGTTCTCGCATACTTGCGGCGAGGACACGGTCTGCCTCCCCTTGTGAAATGATGTGGTAGCCGCTACTGCCGATGTTTGCACCTGCTAATAGTTCGATGATGTCCTTGAGGCGCACCTTGGAACCATTGATGTAGTACTCGTTTGTGCCGTCACGGTATACGACCCTCTCGATGACCACTTCGTCAAAGTCGATATCGAGCAGACGCTTACTGTTGTTAAACGTGGCCTTCACCGAGGCACGGTTGCTGCGTGGCACCTCGCTCGACCCACCCCAGATAAGGTCTTCTCCGCGCTTACTGCGGAGTCCTTTCATTGACTGTTCACCGAGCACGAAACGAAATGCTTCTGCTGTATTGGACTTACCGGAACCATTGGGTCCGACCACGGCGGTGATGGGTGTTGAAAATTCCAACACACTTTTTTTTGCAAAGGATTTGAAACCCGTGAGTTCGAGTGAGGTAAGGTACATACCCTAAGTGTACGGCCTTATCGTAAAAATACAAAGCCGATTTTGTAACACGCCGATAGGTGTACGTGCACTAGTTTATCTCACACGTACCCCCGGCACATGCAAGCTCTTTCGCCTGCTCTGTCTCATCCTTGAGTTCGTAAGTCACGAGCTTACTGTAGTCGAGGTTCTCGAATGCCTTCGCGAGTTCTTCGTACTTTTCTTTGGTGATGGCTTCGTACGGAGCAAGACGGTACGCGTGGTCACTCCGAGGAAGGAAGGAGAGTCCTCCTATCATCTCCCAGTTCTCATAGAGCCAGTTTGCTACGCCCACCCACTCGTCCTCTCCTATCGATATCGTGACCGATGGGTTATGCTCGGTATAATTCTGCTTGACCACCTTCCAGTATTCGAGTTGCTCAATGGCACTCAGATCGTTGTTGTATACGGAACTCTTCGGGCTCTTGACCGGGAACTCGAGCACAAACGTATTGGCGTTCTCGAGGGTCTGCCCTATCTCCGGGTGATGGGGTACACCCTGGTCCTTGAGCATCTTGAAGAGTGAGTCAGTCGCGGTGATGCGAATGCGTCGAATGTAATACTCGCTGTGGCGAGGGTGCATGCCTGACGCACAGTTGACCGTCTGACTGACCGTGCCCGAGGGCTTTACCGCGGTCACTGCGGTGGAGGCGGGGATACCAAAGCGCTTCGCGTACTTTTTGTTGACCGCTATCGCTTCATCACGCAGCGTGCGCAGCACCTCAGGCTTTCGGGCTTCGGGTGAGTCCCACTGGCCTGTCACCGACACGCCGAGAAGTCGCTCGCTCCTGCAGTTGTCTGTCCATTCTTTAGAGAGGTAGTTGAACTTGGTCAATGAACTCTGGTAGGTCCCGAGTATCGCGGCAACGCGTATCTTTTTCTTGAGTGTCTCAGGGGTGTCATTGCGGCGCGCAATGACCTCGGAGAGATTGCAGAACTGCTTTGACTGGAGAATGATCTCGCCACAGGGGTTCGTGCCGACGGGTTTGACTATTTTGCCGTTCTCGACAATGCCTTGTTTCTTCCACATCTCAATGCGACGCTTTGGCAATTGTGAGAGCAAGCCACCTCTGTTGAAGACACCTCGTTCGCCTGACTTCCCTTTCATGAGCGCCATCCATTCTTCCATAAACTCCTCACTCTGAGGCTTCATCTCGTAAACGGCACTGTTGTTTGCAAGCATGCGATGCGGGTCGGTGTTGTAGAACGCGCCATCCTTTGCATGGCGAATATTGTCATCATCAAGGTCGGAGAGGGATATCATCGCACTGCGACGCACGCCTCCGGAGACAATGGCTTCTCCTATCTTGCAGAGTATGTCATGGGCATCAATATTTCGAAGCCTCCTGTTCTGTCGCGAGAGTATCTTTGCGCGTGTGAAATCAAGGAGCGACCGGAGTGGTTCGGGGCCTGACGCTTTCCCTCCCATGGTCTTTAGGCGGGCTCCCGCCGGGCGCACGTTGCTGTAATCGAACTGCACATCTTTGCCGTCATACCAGGTCTTCATGCCGTGCACCAATGCCATTGCCCATCCCTCTTTGCTGTCTTGAACGACATGGGTCTTGAGAACGATACCGCTCTGTTCCTGGATCTGCGGCAATTGCTCGATGTTCTTGCTCTCCGCGGAGAACCCGACGCCACAACCGGATGCGGAGAGGTACAACACCTCGCCAAAGTCCTCTATCGTGGTGGGTGCGATGTAGCTGCAGTTGTATGCTACCGCATTGCAGCGCTCCGCTGGCGCTCCGGCAAATTGCAGGAGACGCATGGACGGCATTGCTTCCTGACGCAGAATAGCCTCTCGAACCTCCGCGTACTCCTCCTCCGTCAATTTCTCACCGAGGTTCTTGCGCATGAAGTTCATGTAACGGTCCACGGTCTCTATCCAGGTCTCACGCCTATTCTCACTCTCTATCCAGCGGGCATACGTGCGTAGATAGACGAATTCACCAAGCGGATTGCCTTCAAAGTATTTCGAGCTCTCCTGCGCCAGTGCGCGAATATGCTCGGGGACCGTAACGGTATGTTTACGCAGGCGAGCACGCTCCTCACGATAGAGGATGTAGTGCTTGGCGGTCTTGACGTACTCCGAGAGAATGAGCTGTCGCTCGACCTCGTCCTGGATACCCTCGACCGTTGGCAGGAAGTTCTTGTACTTCTTCGCAATGCGTACGACGTCGGCAGCCACTTTATGCGCCACCATCTCCGCTTCTTCGGCAGACCCTTCACCTGTCTGCTCCATCGCGAGCGTGATGGCGCGTACTATCTTGTGAAAATCAAACGGAACAATGGATCCGTTGCGCTTCTGTATCTCTGATACGAATTTGTTGTAATAGGAGCCCTTGTGGATCGCTTTTGTCTCTTGGTCCTCTGATGCCAGAGTGGGTTCGAAGAGTTTCTCGATGCTTTCTTTCGGTGTCTTAGCTTTGTTCGCGGATCCGCGTGGGGAAGATGGTGCCATACTCCTAGTATTACGATTACTTTTGGGATAAAAAACTTCACGGGTCCGTGAAGGTGATGATTCCATTGTACCCTCGGCTCAGACGTCCGCACTGTGTATAAGTGCTCGAGGACCTATTGCAAAACATTTTTCCCTTGGGGTCACTATTTCGTAAAAAAAACACCCCATTTTGTAGCATTTCAGGGTATGCACAGTCATGGAATTGACGATGTTGTGCCCGTCTGCATCACGACATGTACAGGCCCCTGTGCCACATCACGGTCACAAAGCACGTTTTGGAGGTTTTGAGCTATGCTGCATTGGCCCATCGCGCGAAGACTGCTTGCTCCCCGAGCATCTCCTCGATACGAAGGAGTTCATTGTATTTCGCGACGCGATCGGTCCTACTCACAGACCCGGTCTTTATCTTGCCGGTCGAGAGCCCTACCGCCAGGTGTGCGATAGTGGTGTCTTCAGTTTCTCCGGAACGATGACTGATGATCGCGTTCCATCCCGCTTCATGTGCGGTATCAACCGCATCTATGGTTTCCGTGAGTGTACCTATCTGGTTCGGCTTGATGAGTATTGCGTTCCCGGCACCGACCTCAATTGCTCGCGCCAATAGTTTGGGGTTCGTCACTAAGAGGTCGTCGCCTACAAGCCGCATCGTGTCATTGAGCCGTTCGGTCATCATTCGCCACCCCTCCCAATCGTCCTCGGCGATACCGTCTTCAACCGAGATAAGCGGAAACTCCCCCGCAAGAGATGCATACATGTCGACCAATTCATCAGGCCCCAGCATCCTGTCCTCACTTGCGAGTGTGTAGGTGCCTCCCTCATTCAGGAGTTCGGTTGCCGCGACATCAAGCGCAAATGCTATTTCGCCACCGGGTGTATACCCAGCACGCTCGGTGGCTCGGGTGAGCAGCTCCAGCGCCTCTCTGTTTCCACCGCGTACGGCGGGGGCAAATCCTCCCTCATCCCCCACGGTGGTTCCGTAGCCCTCTTCCTCTAAGACTCGACGCAGTGCATGAAAGACCTGAGTGACCATATGCACACCTTCGCTAAACGTCGGTGCGCCAACCGGTACCGCCATGAACTCTTGGAAGTCAGTGCTCCCCGCAGCATGGCGACCGCCGTTAAGGAGGTTGCTCATTGGCATGGGCAGCATCGGCATGCGCTCGACGCGTGACAGACCGGCTAGGTACACGAAGAGGGGTTCTTGCCGTGACGCCGCTTCCGCTTTTGCGGTCGCCAAAGATACCGCGAGAATGGCGTTTGCGCCGAGGCGCTCTTTACTTGGTGTTCCATCAAGTTCGATGAGAGTGCGGTCGAGCGTATTTTGACCTGCCGCATCCATGCCGGTAACCGCTTCCTGGATCTCTGTTACAACGTGGTGAACTGCACGTAAGACGCCCATACCCCCATACTCTGTAGCACCATCACGAAGTTCATGTGCCTCGGCAGAACCGGTGGAAGCGCCGCTTGGCACTGCCGCGCGCCCCATAGCACCATCATCAAGGAAGACGTCTGCTTCGACAGTGGGCCTGCCACGCGAGTCCAATATCTGTCTCGCTAGTATTTGAGTGATAGTTGCCATAGTGGAGTTTGTGCTAGGTCACGAGTAAAGATATGACCAGTATGTCGCACAGTGGTATGGTAGGTATATGTTGACATATATCATATTCGTGGTATTTTTATTTTAGACAACATTCACTGAGGAATAGCCAATGAAAAACGACCAGGATGTACAAAAGAGACTACTGGATCTGTACGTCGCCACCCTTCGTGAGATGGATGGTGAGGAAAGAGCGGAACTGCTCGATGATCTGCAGTACCGCAGGGGTGTGATGGTGGAATTGATGGTGGGTATCATGGCACGCATCAGAGACCCCAACCATGAGCCGCATGAACATCGTCCCGAAGACCTTGCCCTTCTCGAGAGAGAAGCGAACGATATCATCGACCACATCCTGAAAACATTCAGGATTTCATAACAAACACCGGCACAACATGCGTGCCGGTGTGCTTTTTTATCAATGGTATGAATCCTAACCTTTCACGGATCTCGCAGCCTCCGCCTCTGCGATCTTCGGCAAGGTCTTAATGACCGTGTCAGGTGTAAACGACAGACTCTCTATACCCAGACCAACGAGGAACTGGGCGAACTCCGGGAAGTCGCTCGGAGCCTGGCCGCATATGCCGATGTACTTTCCGCGTTCTTTGCACGCAGCGACAGCCGGTTCTATCATGCGTTTGACCGCTTCATTGTTCTCATTGGCTATGTGAGCGATGACATTGTTGTCACGGTCCATACCGAGGACTAGCTGGGTCAAGTCGTTGCTTCCAATAGAGAAGCCGTCGAACCTGTCCAGGAATTCGTTTGCGAGCAGTACGTTCGCGGGTATCTCACACATCACGTATACCTTGACTCCCTTGTCTCTGTCGAGACCGTACTCCTTCATCACCGCAAGAACATTGTCAGCTTCTTCAAGGGTGCGACAGAACGGCACCATCGGTATGACGTTATCGAGGCCGTATTCAGTTCGCACTTTGTGCATCGCCTCGCACTCAAAACCAAAGGCTGTTTTGAACTTCTCATCGTAATAGCGCGAGGTGCCTCGCCATCCGATCATTGGGTTCTCTTCTTCCGGTTCATAGAGGTAACCACCAAGCAGGGTGCGATATTCGTTCGTCTTGAAGTCACTAAAGCGGATGATGACGTCGTTCGGATAGAACGCAGCTGCTATCTTGGCTATTCCTTCCGCAAGTTCATCGACATAGTAGCGAGTCTTGTCCTCGTACCCGGTCGTAAGTTCGTCTATCTGCCGCACGAGATCGGCCTTGTCTTGCTGCCCCTCCCCCGCGTACCACTTTAGTTTCTCGTACTCAACAAGGGCGTTCGGATGGACACGTATATGGCTCATGATGATGAATTCGAGCCGCCCCAGACCTACGCCCTGTACCGGCAAGTAGGTATTCTTGAACGCCTCATCAGGTGAGCCCACGTTGACCATGATCTTCGTGTGCAGTTCGGGGAGAGCGTCCAGATGGTGTTCGATGGTCTCAAAGTCGATAGAGCCGCGGAGTACCCTGCCCTCGTTGCCGCTACTGCAGTCAATGGTCACTTCAGTGCCGTCAGTGAGCACTTGCGTAGCGTTCTCCGTCCCGACGATACATGGTATACCCAACTCACGCGATACGATGGCAGCGTGACTGGTACGACCACCTTTGTCAGTGACAATGGCACTCGCTATCTTCATAATGGGCTCCCAGTCGGGGTCGGTGATCTCCGTGACCAATACTTCCCCTTTCTTGAAGTCATGAATATTCTCAACGTCACGAATGACGTGGACACTCCCGTGAGCTATCTTGGTTCCGACGGAAGTACCTTCAGTCAACACTTCACCGTCGCCGCGGAGTTTGTACTCGGTGAACACGTTCTTGTCTCGGGTGGAAATGACAGTCTCCGGACGTGCCTGAACAATGTACAGCTCGCCGTTAAGGCCGTCCTTTGCCCATTCCATGTCCATGGGCTGATAGTGACCGTGCTTTGCGCTAAAATGCTTTTCGATCTCGAGTGCCCAGCGCGCGAGCACCTCGAGTTCTTGGTCGGTCATGCAGTAGCGCTTGCGATCCTCCTCGGGGACGTCCACTATCTCACCACCCTTCTCTCCGTAGACCATTTTGACCTCTTTGCTTCCGATATCACGCCCGATGACTCCGTGTAAGCCTTTCTCGAGGCTCGGTTTGAAAACGGTGAAGCTGTCTGGAGTCACTTTGCCTTGCACCACCATCTCACCCAGACCGTATGCCGCATCGATGATAACGACCTTATCGAACCCAGTTTCAGTGTCGATGGAGAACATCACTCCTGAAGTGGCGAGATCTGAACGCACCATTTTTTGTACACCCACCGAGAGTGCGGCATCTGTGTGAGAGAACCCCTTATCAAAGCGATAGCTGATAGCACGGTCGGTAAAGAGGCTTGCGATGCACTTCTTGGTTGATTCCAGGACATCTGTATCACCGACGACATTCAAATAGGTTTCTTGCTGACCGGCAAAAGATGCGCCGGGGAGGTCTTCGGCCGTAGCGCTTGAACGTACAGCAACGTCCTCCGTGCCCTCAAGCTCCACGAGGTCGCGGTATGCGGTGACGACGGCTGTCTTCAGATCATCGGGCAACTCTTCGGCAAGTATCATCTCACGCACCGTACGGCCGCGCTCTTGCAGCTGGCGGGTGTCGTGAGTATCAAGGTCTTTGAGAGTCTCGTTTATCCTGTCACGCAAACCTGTGGAGTCCAGGAAATGGTCGTAGGCCGCCGCGGTGATGGCGAAGCCATTGGGGACACGAACGCCCAGAGGAAGAAGTTCTCGCACCATTTCACCAAGTGCGGCATTCTTGCCTCCTACCATCGGAACATCCTCAATAGTGAGGTCCTTGTACCAGAGTACGAAAGGTTTTTCATTTGCGTTCATGTTGTAAAGATCGTTAACAATAATCACCGCGAGTGCGCCGTCTACGTGCGACGGCATCTACGATCAAGCCGGACCATGCTTCATGGCAATGACCAGATCGGCTACATTAGCTCCAGTATAGCCCGTTACCACTCCCTGTTGTAAAGTGTGGAAAAGAGTGTAGGTGTCGTTTGTGAAGAGGAAGTCTTCTGCCCGCAAGCCTCGGATGTGTGCTTGTTCGCGGGTGTGTGCATCGGCGATACCTCCAGCAAGCTCCGTGTTGTCACGCCCGTCACTTGCAAGCGACGTCACAAGCTCATCATCTTGAACCACCAACAAAGCCCCTGCGGCAAGTTCAGTGTTTCTCCCTCCCTTGCCAGGGCCGGTAATGGTCACCGTAGTCTCACCACCGTAAAGAAGCACTGTGCGTGGCTCCTCAGTGCGAAGACGCTTTACAATGTCGTTCGCCACAGTACGTGCTTCACCCTGCAGACGAGTGTCTCCGATATGCGCCGAATACCCCAATTCACGTGCTTTGTTACGCATTGCCTCAAGGGCTGTACCGTTCGTGACCACCAGACGATTGTGTACATGAGAGAACATCTCCGGGTCTTTTGGTGTCTCGAATAGGTGTTCGTAACCAAACGTACTGTCCTCGACGCCGTGTCGCGTAAGCACCGCCCGGGCATCTTCGCACGTACTCGGATCAAGGACCGTTGGTCCACTTGCTATGATATGTAGGTCGTCTCCAGGCACATCTGAGAATATGAGCGTGACGAGTGTTGCGGGGTGTACTGCTGCCGCAAGATGGCCACCCCGAGCAAGCGAAAGATGTTTGCGTACGGTATTGAGCTCCTCAATAGTGGCTCCTTTCTTGAAGAGTTGGCGAACCAGTGTCGCTTCCTCTGAGAATGTATGGCTTTGGGGCTGAGCCAGTAGTGTGGAGCCTCCTCCGGAGATGATGGCGATGACCAAATCGTGTGTCGTCGCGCGTTGTGCTATTTCGAGCAGCCGCGCTGTATGGTCGATATTCTGCGCGCTCGGATAAGGATGTGTGCCTTCGTATGCCACTATTCGTTTCAGTGCGTCGGTGGGGCGGACGTCTACGACGGCACCTTCGGTAATACGATCGCCAAGAATGTCTTCCAGTTCTATCGCAGCGTCAATGGAGCATTTGCCGACCCCGAGTACGTAGAGGTTGCGGTACTCAGCAAGATCGAAACTGAGGTCTTGTATCGTGATAGTGTCGTTGGAGCGTGAGACGGTGTTGCGAATGACCGAGGGGGTTCGAATCGCCTGATACCCTGCCTCGGCAATCGCAAGTAGTGCGGCACGGGCCGGCGTGACAGAAAGCTGTTCAGTGTTCTTAATGACCCGGTCCATGTCGTGTCCCATTACCCGTAACTATAGCATGAGGTCTATGGGAACCACACATCGGTTTTCCGCATCCCGATGCTATGGTATGGTACGCACCACACCCGTATGACACGACGAACAAGACCGATACCCAGAGAATCGTTACGTATAGGCAGATCCCGTGCCGGTATGGGACTGTATGCGACACAAACGATCATGCCCGGCATGTACATCGAGTACATTGGTGAGCGACTGACCACGGCGGAGGCAGACGCGAAAGAGAATGCTCGGTACCTCTTTGAGGTGAACAGTGCTTGGACCATTGATGGAAGCCCCCG
>SKIN01000020.1 GCA_007116405.1 Candidatus Kaiserbacteria bacterium
AAGGAAGGCACATACAGTGACGGCAGACGACCCGACAATGTTGATTTTGGTGTCTCGCTCGAGGAGGACCTTGCACGCAGAGATTTCACCGTGAATGCCCTTGCATACGATCCCCATAAAGGACACATGGTTGACCCTTATAAAGGACAAGAGGATCTGGATGCTCGTATTCTCCGCGCAGTGGGAGAACCTGATGAGCGTTTTCGTGAGGATGCGCTGAGAATGATGCGTGCAATTCGTCTCGGTGCCGAACTCGGGTTTGCTATTGAGCAAAATACGTTTGCAGCCCTCGCAAATAATGCAGACCTTCTGAAAAATATCAGCAAAGAACGAATACGAGACGAATTGACCAAGGTCATCATGTCTCCCCGTCCCATGGAGGCATTGTTACACATGAAACAGACCGGCCTACTGGTGTATGTGCTCCCGGATCTCCTCCGTGGAGAAGGCATAGAGCAGAATCAGGCACACAGCTACCATGTTTTGGAACATCTACTTCGGGCGCTCCAGCATGCTGCAGACAAAGATTGGCCCCTTGAGGTGCGTTTGGCGGCCTTATTTCATGACATAAGCAAACCAGAATGTAGAAGAAAATCAACAAAGAATGGGGACTGGACATTTTACGGGCATGAGGTCGTTGGTTCACGTGTAACAAAGAAAGCCCTTCAAGACCTCAAATACCCAAAACATATTATCGAAAAAGTCGTCAAAATGGTGCGTTGGCACATGTTCTTCAGCGATCCCGAACAAATCACCTTGTCTGCTGTCCGCAGGATGATAGTTAATGTGGGTGAGGATACTATATGGGACTTACTCAACGTCCGTAAATGCGACCGAATAGGCAGTGGGAAGCCTAAAGAACAGCCTTTCAGGTTCCGGAAATACGTCAGTATGGTGGAAGAAGCTCTTCGTGACCCTATCTCAGTCAGCATGCTTGCAATTGATGGGGCAGGGGTGATGGAGGTTACACGTGAAAACCCGGGACCACGTATTGGCAACATACTTCACGCATTACTTGAAGAAGTGCTCGATGATCCTTCAAGGAATACGAGGGAGTATCTCGAAAAACGAAGCCTGGAGCTTTCCAAGCTGCCCGATGACCAGCTGCGCGCATTAGGGCAGAGTGGTAAAGGGCGCAGAGAAGAGGAGGAATCACGTGAGATCCAGGACCTAAGAAAAAAATACCACGTGCAATAGCCAATGCGTTACACGTGGAACATCGACATACAAATAGTCCGCATATAAAAAGCCGCCTGCTGTTCCTGTGGCAGGTCGTGGAGGACGCTCAAATGTATCTTAAAGGTGGCTTAGTTGAGCGCTCGCTGCGACCTGTCATAGGGTGAACGGTGGATTGGAGATTCCTTGTTCACGGCTGGCGGCTTAAGAGCTGGGAGGGCTGCTGTATTTAGTTGTGCTGAAGCGTTACGTTTTGCAATCTGATCGTCGTTTGTTGATAGAGTGTCTTTTTTGCAAAAAATTATGTATGGTTGCAGACATCTACACTGAAACTCCTTTCTTCTTGCTACTTCGCTTTGCTTCAAAAAGAACTGTTTTCTCTAAAGAACATTGTTCCGCGGAGAAAGGTGGTGCGCTCTGCGAGCGACGTTTCGTGCGAAGAACGCACCACCTTTTTCTTTGGAATCACCATCACGCTGGTCTGATTAGAAGTATATTCCTTGTAAAGGACATGTAAAGGTCATACTACACGTATCCTGTGGATAAGTGTCCTTTATAGCGAGAGGTCAATGCTGATAGGGCAGTGGTCCGACCCGAACAAGTTGCTGTGAATTGACGCTTGCGTAAGCCGGGGCAGGAGATCCGGCGATATGAATAGGTAATCTATGCGCCACCCTACGTTACGATCGCGGGCTCGCGTCTTCATGTCCCAGTATGTATAGGCTCCATCTCGATGCGGGTGCATATGACGAAAGCTGTCGACCCACCCCATTTGCACGACCTCATCAAGCCATGCTCGCTCCTCGGGAAGAAACCCTGTGTTCTCTTGATTTTCTTTTGGCCGCGCGAGGTCTATCTCTTCATGCGCAGTGTTAACATCGCCTCCCCATACCACAGGACCGTCCTTGCGAAGAGATTCCACGTATGCGAGGAAGTGCTCATAGAACTCCAACTTGTAGGCCAAACGATCCGGACCTTGCCCACCGTTCGGGAAGTAGGTGTTCACGACTGAAAGGCCGTCATAGCGGATCACGACCGTCCTCCCCTCCGTGTCGTACTGTGGCACCCCCATTCCATATGAAACCTCCTGGGGTTCTTTGTATTTGGTGAATATCGCTGTTCCACTATACCCTCCCTTTTCTTGGTGAGCATTAAAATACGAGGTGAAACCTGGCATGGTGCGGATATCATCAGAGAGTTGCTCCTCACGAGCCTTGGTCTCTTGCAGGAACAGAATATCAGGCGATAACGCGGTTATTGCTTCCTGCAAAGCACCCTTGCGGGCAACCGCCCGGATACCGTTCACGTTCCAGGAAACGACTTTCATGACGCACATACTAGCACATCGCACGCAGTATCTAGAAAGACACCACACAGAACTGTGTGGTGTCGTAGTGAGGAATGTTACATACGGACGTGAAAGTGCACTGTTTCACCGGTCCCTGCACGCCTCAAGGTACACACCATGTGTCGCTGCCAACACTCCATCGAGTCGAGCTGCATCACGGCAAAGTGTTCCACATCTCGCACCTTACGCTGTATCACAGCGACAAAGCGTGCATCACATGAGCGTGTTGTCCATGTGGGCACCTGTTCGGTCACCGCTTCGAACATCATATGGATGACGATAGACACAACAAGGATGATGCTGAGTATCGGACCGAGCCGATATTGATGCAACTGTGGTATGTCAAAACCGGACAAGAATCCCAGCGTGAAAAGTGTTGCTCCGGAGATGGCCATGATGCCCATCACGAGACTCGAAACCTTCAGGAGGGTCCGCTCGTGCAAGACAAACATGCGCACGACAGGATGCGGAATGAGATCGGCCTTGTAACGGCAGAGGTCACCATCCACAACGGTGAAACCAAGGTTAGTGAGTGCGGAACGTACTTCCGACAGGCCAGGGACGCGGTGCCCTCTGGGGCGGAATAATTGCACATTATGTGCATGGTACATGGTGATGCCTCCTCTGATGATCCATGCTCTGGTCGGCACGGTATCAGAACAGAGGCACTTGTGCAATCTCGCACAGTGTTTCAGCCTCGTTTGCCGTGAAACTTCTTATGCACTTCACGAAGATGCGCGTCCGTGACGTGGGTATAGACCTGCGTTGTAGCGATATGCGCGTGCCCCAAAAGAGCCTGAACAGAGCGAAGATCTGCACCATTTGAGAGCAGGTCTGTGGCGAACGAGTGGCGCAACGTATGCGGTGTGACCTTACGAGTGATGCCTGCTTTTGCGGCGTAGTGCTTGATTATCCGCTGCACGGACCGTGGTGTGATCCTCCTGCTTCCATCGATATTTGCTCGTTTCCCCATGCCGATGAACAGCGCTTCTTCCATGTCCTGTCGTGCGGCAAGATACTCGCGTATCGCACTCTTTGCCTCCTCAGACAGAAATACAACGCGAACCTTGTCCCCTTTGCCGCGGATAGAGAACTCGTCTCTTCCGAGGTCGATGTCGGTATCAAGCGAACATAACTCTGACACGCGAAGGCCGGTTGAGAATAAAAGGTGCAGTATGGCTTTGTCACGGAGCGAACGAAGGTTCGAGCCGGAGGGTGCGGCAAGCAAACGGGCAAGTTCGGTGTCGGTGATCAAGTCCAGTGAACGGTCTCCTACCTTAGCGAGCTCTATCTTTTCGGGGTCCAACGACGTAATGCCGCGCTTTCGTAAGTATTTTAAGAACGCCCTGAGCGCTATCAAATAGTAATTCTGGGTCTTCTTCTTGAGGGCGGTGCCGACGGAATGCTTCTTTGGGGAAGGGCGTGCCTCCTGACGATTCAGCCAGAGGCGAAATTCTCTTACCATCGCTTCAGTGATGTCTTCGGGACGCCGCGTGCCCGTGTGAGCTAAAAAACGCGACAGATAGTGGTCGTAATTCTCCACGGTCTTCACAGAACGACCGCGCTCAATTTCGATGTACTCCAAGAACTCTCGCTTTAACTCTTCCGTACGTGTTTTGGCTTGCATGTATGCATTGTCGCACAATATTACGCGCGCACACAAGGCGTCTATACACATACCCCGTTCGAAGCGCGTCTGACGATACACATAAACTTGCAAATTTTGTCAATATGTGCTATGGTTAGTGCATGCTTACGAAAAAGAAGAAGCAGAACGTAATGAAGGATACCGCTCGCCACGAGAGTGACACGGGTTCGCCGGAGGTGCAGGTTGGCTTGCTGACACGTCAGATCAACGAGCTCGCGAAGCACTTGAAGAAGAATCCGAAGGACGCACACTCACGTCGGGGTCTATTGGGTATGGTCGCGGACCGTCGCGCACACCTCAAATACCTCGAAAAGAAGAGCAAGCGGTCGTACAACGCGCTGCTCAAAAAGCTCGACCTCAAGAAATAGCACGTGGCACATACCCGCGTCGCGTGCACGAGCATATATCGTCGGACGGTCGAGTTCGTGTTCGGACTCGACCTCTGTTCGTAAGTAAGGGTACTTTTACAAATGTTTCACGCGATGTGTTCGTGTGAAGAAATATAATTTGTTTACATACATATGTCAGTCATAAAACATAAAGCCCAGCGTGTCGGCGTATTCATAGACACACAGAACCTCTATCACAGCGCAAAGAATCTTTACCGTTCAAAGGTGAACTTCAATAATGTACTGAAGGATGCGGTCGCGGACAGGAACCTTGTGCGCGCCATCGCCTACGTGGTCAACACGGAAAGCGGTGAAGAACAAGGCTTTTTCGAGGCCCTCGCTAAGATAGGCATTGAAACGAAGACGAAGGATCTCCAGGTATTCTTCGGGGGTGCAAAAAAGGCAGACTGGGATGTCGGCATGGCAATAGATGCCGTCAAAATGGCACCGAAGCTCGACGCGGTGATACTCGCAACCGGTGATGGTGATTTCGTCCCTGCCGTAGAACACCTTAAGACCGCTGGAGGATGCCAAGTGGAGGTGATAGCATTCGGACGTTCAAGTTCCAACCGCCTGAAAGAAGTGGTTGACGAGTTTATCGACATGGATGAGAACCCGAAGCGGTACACGATAGGGTCAGCTCCGGCGACAAAGACTCGTCCCACCCCGCGCACTACTACTACGCGCGCCAAAGGCTCTGCGGGGAGTTGGGGTACGGTGAAACGTTTGGCATAACACCATAGAAAGACCGGGTCCTCTGAGGGCCCGGTCTTTTGCTATACCCGGGACTGTCTGCTATAGTCGAACCACTATAAGGTAATCGGCTCGGGAACGGATAGAGAGCTGAATACGGGCACACGAGCCGTCATTTCAGGTCTTATATCCGGTTCCGACCATAGACAACAATGGTAAAAAAGACATTTTCCACCACGATCGGCGGCAAGGAAATGACCGCAGAGTTCAGTGATCTAGCGGAGCAGGCTAATGGTTCCGTACTCTTGCGGTACGGGAAGACGGTAGTGCTCGCGACCGCTTGCATGAGCAGTAAAGAACGAAACGACATCGATTATTTTCCTCTGATGGTGGATTACGAGGAAAGGTACTACGCGGCAGGTCAGATACTCGGTTCCCGTTTCATGCGACGAGAGGGTAGGCCAAGTGAGGAGGCAATACTGTCGGGTCGCGTCGTTGACAGGACCATTCGACCCCTCTTTGATCACGATCTGCGTAATGAGATACAAGTTGTTATCACGATTCTCTCCATAGACCAAGATGACCCGGATGTTATGGGTGTCATCGCGGCATCACTCGCACTCGGCGTGTCTGACATCCCGTGGAATGGGCCGGTATCGGCGGTTCGCATCGGAAAGACACGATCGGGAGAAATGATCATCAACCCCACATACGAAGACAGGGCACAAGAGGAGTACCTGTACGACTTGCTTGCGTGTGGCAAAGAAGAGACGCTGAACATGATAGAGCTTGGCGCAAGTGAAGCGAGTGAGCAAGACCTGGGGGACGCCTTCGACAAGGCGGTTTCCATACATAAGGAGTTGGAGACGTGGCAGAATGAGATCATTGCGACACTCGGAAAAGAGAAGAAGGCCGTCGCCACACCGGAGGCGCTGCCTGAACTCGAACGCCTCTTTGAAGATTCGATCGCTCCTCGTTTGGCAGAGTACGTGTTCTCGGGAGAGCCGGGATACAGCAAGATACGCGTACTGGAGACAGAGTGGCAAGACCTGGTGGCAGAAAAATTGCCGGACGTATCCAAGAAACGTGTTGCTGACCTCTTTGAGGAAAAACTGGATGCGTGCATGCAGAAGGGTGCTGTCGAGGAAGGAAAGCGGGCGGATGGAAGGGCAATGGATGAGGTGCGCCCACTGTACGCGCAGGCAGGTGGCGTTTCGGACATCCTTCACGGCTCAGGCATATTCTACCGAGGTGGTACACACGTATTTACAGCGCTCACCCTTGGCGGTCCGGGTGACACCCTCATTGTCGACACTATCGAACACTCAGACGAGCAGAAGCGCTTTATGCACCACTACAACTTCCCTCCGTACTCTGTCGGAGAGGTGGGGCGTTTGGGTGGCTTGAACAGGCGCGCGGTCGGACACGGCGCGCTGGCGCAGAAGGCAATAGAGCCGGTATTGCCCAGCAAGGATGAATTTCCTTACACTATCCGTTTGGTCTCGGAGTGTATGGCCAGCAACGGGAGCACCTCTCAGGGGGCGACCTGCGCATCCACTATTGCGCTGATGGATGGAGGCGTACCTATCAAGAGGCCTGTTGCCGGTATTGCAATGGGTTTGATGGAAAGCGAGGGGAAACACGCTGTACTCACCGATATTCAAGGTCCGGAAGACCACCACGGGCATATGGACTTCAAGGTGGCGGGTACGCGCGAGGGTGTTACCGCGATACAAATGGACATTAAACTGGATGGCATACCGGTCCCCATACTCAAAGAGGCTCTCGTGGGGGCAAAGAAAGCGAGACTGGAGATACTTGACGTCATAGAAAACGAGATACCCAAGCCGCGGGCAAACATATCACCACTTGCACCAAAGATACTCACCATGAAGGTGAAGGTGGACCAAATAGGACTTGTCATAGGAAGTGGGGGAAAGACCATCAATGGCATCAAAGAAGAGGCGGGGGTCACGGATATCACCATTGAAGATGACGGCAGCATCTTTATCACCGGCAAGAATGGCAGTGCAGAGAAAGCGCTCGCGATGATAGAGGCGCTCGTGCGTGAATATGTGCCGGGTGAGATGTGTGAAGGTGAGGTGACACGGATCCTCGACTTTGGAGCATTTGTGAAAATAGGGCCGAACGCCGAAGGTATGGTGCACATCTCCGAGATAGCACCGTTCAGAATTGAACGTATACGTGACGCCCTCGCGGAAGGCGAGCAGGTGAAAGTGGTGGTGAAAGAGGTGGATGAAAAAGGCCGCATCAACCTCTCTATCAAACGCGCTGATCCGGGGTTTGCAGAACGAAAGGGTCTGAAGCAGTCGACGCAAGCTCCACAGATGAGACGTCCGGAGGCACGATAGGTATCAGTGTGCTCATTACACACCGTATGGATGCCATTGTATTGGCACGAAACGGCGTATCCATAGTACAATGTCCGCATGGATGGTGATCCGCGTTCTTATCGTGTGCCCGTGATACGTCTTAGTGATGTCTACACGGATGAGGAGGAGTCCGGAGCAGAAGCGTCTGAGGTGGTGACACCGTGGAACAAGAGCGCTCAGAGCACTACCGCACCCCCAGCAACGACACCACCACCCCAGCAACCAAGTCCCGCGCCAGTGGTCAAAAAAGAGGAGGAGCCGGAAGAAATCACAGGACCAGTCGTCACTCTCGATACAATTCAGGAAACACCGGCGGTGGCAGCGGCACAAAGTCCTCAGGCGGATCAATCCCAAGTACCACAACAAACCCAGCAAGCGGCCGCGTTCAACACACCACCGACGGCGATGGGGCAAGGCGCAACGCCTTTTCCCGCGCCCTCCCCAACTCCAGACCCTCAAATGTCCCAAGGTCTTGAGTCTGAGCCGGCAACTCCGATTGACACTCCCTCAGACACTCTCGCGCCGGAGCTTGTGCAGGAGGACCTCCTACAAAAACTCAGACAACACAATGGGCCAATCTCGACACCAGAGCCCGAGCCCAATGAACAAGCTCCAGCCACTCTTTGGGAAAGGGCTCAGGCTGAAGGCGCGGATGACGCAACAACCCCTGCACCATCCTTCTCTTTTGGTGACCAATCTCAGTCAACAAGCGACCCTCTTGCTAACGCAGGATTGCCTTCCGATGACTTGCCAGATATCTGGGAGCAGGCGTCGAAGCGGCCAACTCCACCGCCGTTCCCTAAACGAAAAGATCCGGTGCCCACTCCTACGGAAAACCCCACTGTGTCTGAAGCACCTGTGCCCACGACACCTTTCTCAGTGGCACCTTCGGGTATCTCTGATACCACCGCACAACAGGAGCTGGGGGGTTGGCCTGCACCGACGATACCCGCACAGGGAACAGAAGCTGATGTGCCGTCTGAGCCGACACCACAGGAATTCATACCGCAGACACCAACCAGCATACCCACGCCGGCCGCACCGGCACCACCCGCGCACATAGTTACACCACCTCCCGCACCAGCACCAATGAGTCCACCTGCAACCACACCTTTCCCCCCGGCACCACCTCCGGCGTCCCCACTCCCCCCACAGCCGAGTATCCAGCCGACATCACTTGCTGCACCCGCACCGCAAGCGAGCACGGAACAGCCTGTACCGGAAAAACCGGTCTTGGGCACACCAACGAACGAACCGCTCCCGCCGGTACGATCAACACCTACCACTCCTCCGTCAAGCACTCAACTCGCTGCGCCCGAGTCACCAGTGATGTCCGACACACCCCTCGCCCCCATCGCGAACGACGCCGCGCCGACAACAAATGATGCGCCTGTCGAGACTCCTCCCAGGGCGGCCGCTATTCCTTCTGAACCCGCACCAGCACCTTCCGTTGCGGTACCACCCGTGGCCACATCCCCTATCGTCCCAAAAATGGATGATATGGTGCCGCAGGGCGAGCCCGTAGTCCCCCGCATACAGGAGGAGGGCGTCGGTACGGTGCCGATACGTCGCGCAGAACCGACGGCTCCGGTCTTAGAACAAACAGCGGTGGTACCGGAGGATGGCGCCATGCCAACGCCGGTACCTGAGACCCCACCCACAGAAAGCACACCACCCGAAGCGTCACGCACCCTGGAACCGTCATCTGACACAGGAGGTGTCATATCGAACGTGATGAAAGCATTTGGTGTGCATGACACCAAGGGTGACGCACCGGAAGAGCAAGCGCTGCCTACCACAACACCACCGTCACCCCCAGTACCGCTGCCGCCTGCGGAAGGTGCGCGCACACCTGAGTTGCTATCCACACCTCATCAGCCTGCGGAAACAGAAACGGCACCCGATGGCCCCGGGGTTCTCTCGAACGTCATGAAAGCCTTTGGTGTTCAGGCGACAACAGAGCAGGGAGTGCAATCTCATGAGATGGATGAAGCACGTCCAGACGAAACAGTGAACACCCCTGTAACACTGCCCACGGAACACGAGTTTTCAACCGCAAACACGCCGTCCGCGCCTCGAAGTGCTCGACCTATTCGACCAAGTATGGATGGTGTGCGCACCACCCCTTCAGCAAAAGACATCCTCATGAAGGAGGTACATACGCCCGAGGAAGACGACCCACTGGATATGTGGGGTGCTGCTGCCCGTAAACCGAAGCGACCAGCGCCACAAAAAACGCTCGAACCGGAACCTTTCGCGGCTGATCAGCAGGAGAAAGAGATGAGTGAGGCGTCATCATCCCCATGGGGTATCGCCCCGTCCTCAACGCCCACACACACTCCTCGCGATCAAAATGACGACCCTCTTGATATGTGGGGTGAAGGCGCGTCGTCTCCCGAGACACCGCACACGCCAGGTTTCGACGATGTAGAGCATATCCTCCCGGAGGCAGGCGACCTGGACAGTCTGGATGAGGATCTCGCGGCTCGAGACTCTCTCTCCCCGCTACCCGATTCAAACGATATCTACACCAAAGATGCTAAGA
Organism: Candidatus Kaiserbacteria bacterium; assembly: GCA_007116405.1. Lineage (GTDB taxonomy): Bacteria > Patescibacteriota > Minisyncoccia > Phycocordibacterales > UBA12088 > UBA12088. The sequence goes on from SKIN01000020.1 coordinate 10,193, forward strand.
AAAAAGACGTTACACCGGCACAACCTTCAGCCGAACGACCGGCGACCGGCACAAGTCTTTCCGACCTCCGGGAACGCGTACTGAAACAGAGCGTTCAAGACAAAGCACCCGTACGGAAACCCGTAGCACCCACCCCCGCAGGGAATGCGGATGATCTGTCGGCGACACATGGGCTTGTGAGTGGTAGGACAAATGTTGGCACGACCTCAAATTCACCTGCTGGGCCTGGGACTCCACACGCGAAGGCTATCGCGGGAGTGGCACAAGAACTGAAGAACATGGGGAGTGGTGACACCGCCAAGGAGAAGGGCCACCCATCAAATGTACCAAAATCTCATAGCTCCCTCCCGGTCGTCCGCACATTCCGTGCTGATGTGGAGGCGGCGGTGACCCAGGGGAAGGTTAGTATGGTAGGTATGATAAGTGCCGAGGAGAAACGTAGGAGTGGGGACAATGGTGGCATTAAGGCACGCAATGTCATTCGATCACGCCTGTCAGCAAAAGCGTATATCATGCTTGGTGCCGCACTTGTGTTCCTAACAACCATACTTTTGGTCGCAGGCGTTATCATTTACATGGTCTGGGTGCGACCCTACCTTGGTTCTTTGGCACAGAGTACCGTAAGTACGGAACGGATGGTCAGCATTAGCATTGAAGGAAAGAGTGGGTCGGTCATACTCGCAGAGCTCGCAGCACTTCGTGATGAAACTCAATATACTCGGGGCACCATGACGGAAGTACGGCCGTATCGCAGTCTTGCTGAGGACGGATCGGCGCACGAGCGAAACCGAGTTCCTGCACCGGAATTCTTACGTCTTGTTGCCCCGAACACACCCCCTCAGCTCCTTGGGGCTTTGCGTGATGAATTCGTGCTTGGTTTTCATCAGACAGAATCAAGTCAGGCATTTCTCATATTGCTGTTGAAGGATGACCAGTTCGGTCCGGCTCGCGCGGGTATGGTTGCCTGGGAACGGGGAATGGCACGCGAACTCTCACCTCTGTTTGGTGATTACGATGTACTGCGTGAGTCCCAGGCACCAACATGGTTTGCGACGGTTGCCCGACCGGAGGAGGACGGTACCGCGACCGACACGCCGCAGACGCTGTCGCCCCCACCCTCAGATCAATCTCAAGTAACAGATCCTGTGTTCAGAGACCACTCGGTTGCTAATATCGCCACCAGGGCCATAATTGACCGATCCGGAAATGTTCATCTTTTATGGAGCACCACTGACCAAGCGACCGTTGTCATTGTGACCGATCCCGCAACTCTTCGTGATATACAGATGCGACGGGGGGTAGGGTACTGATCAACGTCGTGATTGGCACCACACTTGCCACGCGTGGCGCTTACACGTACACTTACATCATGAAAGACCCAGAATACTACAAAAAACGGCTTGAGGATGAACGTGACACCCTTCTACAAGAGCTCGAGCGCATCGCCGTGCCCGACCCGGAAAATCCGGAGAACTGGATACTCAAAGCCCCGGACCTCGACATCATGGAAGCGGATCAAAATGAAGCTGCCGACCGCACCGAGGAGGTGCATATCGATTCAATAGTGCTTGATGAGCTTGAGGGGAGGTATCGCCTCATACTGCACGCATTACGTAAGTTTGAAACGGGCACCTACGGCATATGTGAAGAGTCCGGCGCCCCGATCGAGGAAGACCGTCTCGACGCGAACCCGGCCGCCCGTACCTGCAAGAAACACCTTAGCGCAACAGACGATCGCGCTTTATAAGGTAACAACCCACAACAGCCCCATATGGGATGCGCTCGTATCTATAGCGCCCAACCTGTCTACCTTGACGCGGAACAGGTGACCATCGAAGCAGACCTCTCACGAGGTCTCCATTCTTTTTCAGTGGTCGGTCTGGGAGATAAAGCCGTCGATGAAAGCCGAGAACGAGTCGGCGCAGCACTTAAGAACTCGGGGTTCGAGTCACCAAAACACACAAGTAAACGAGTTGTTGTGTCCCTCGCCCCGGCATACCTAAAGAAGGAAGGTCCACGCTTCGACCTGCCAATAGCCCTTGCGTACCTCATTGCGTCGGAGCAGATCGCATTCGATGTGAATGGAATCCTCTTTCTGGGAGAGCTCTCACTCGAGGGTGAGGTGCGGCCAGTGCGGGGGGTGTTGTCACTTGCACGCTATGCCAGGGACCACGGGTTTCACACCATGGTCGTTCCGGCACAAAACGCCACAGAAGCGGCGCTCATTGCAGACATCGCCGTGCTGCCCGTACATACACTGACCGACGTGGTTGCCCACTTTGACACGACGGGAGTGCGCCCAAAGAAGCTCATCACCCCGCAGCAACCGACACCGTTCCATGACACCGTCCACACCGACAGTGCCGACCTTATCGACATCCGCGGTCAAGAAACCGCCAAACGAGGACTTGAAATAGCTGCCGCCGGACGCCACAACATTGTGTTGTATGGTCCTCCGGGTACCGGCAAGACGATGCTGGCGCGAGCACTTCGTGGTATTCTCCCCCCACTCTCATTTGAAGAGGCGCTTGAGGCGACCACCATTCATTCCGTTGCCGGCACCTTGCAGGACGTTATCATCTCAGCCCCACCGTTCCGTTCCCCACATCACTCGGCGTCTCACGTCGCAATCGTCGGTGGAGGTACGATACCTCGGCCGGGAGAGGCGACACTTGCCCATAGAGGCGTACTGTTCCTCGACGAGTTCCCTGAGTTCGAGCGCCGAGTCATTGACGGTCTGCGCGAGCCACTGGAGGACAAGGTCATATCAGTCTCTCGAGCGAAAGGCTCTGTATCATTTCCGGCAAACTTCATACTTGTCGCCGCGATGAACCCGAACAGGGAGCGTGGGGAAGGAAGGCTGAGCGAACTCGACAGGGAGCGACTGAAGAAAAAGATATCGGGCCCCGTTGTTGATAGGATCGATATGTGGATTGAGGTGTCGCATATTGAGCACGAGAAGCTCAAAACACGGGACGCTGCGGCTGTCTCCGGTGACCGCTCAGTGGATGTACGCGAGCGTGTTCGTTCGGCACGAGAGACACAGCAACGCCGTTTCGGGGACACACTGCGAACCAATGCGGACATGGGGGTTCGTGACATCGACGAACACGCGCTACTTACGCCGGAGGCTGAACGTGTCCTGCAGCGTGCCGGCAGTGCGTACAAGCTCTCACCCCGCACCTACCATCGCACTATCAAACTTGCCCGCACCATCGCTGACCTGGCACCATCCGAAAAGATACTGGAGGCGCACATCTTGGAGGCAATGACATATCGGCCGAAAGACCTCTTTGATTGACCTCACAGGGTAGGGGAAACAAAAAAGCGACCTTTGAAAGGTCGCTTTTTAAAACGGGTTTGCTGCTCCTCGAACCTCAAAGTGGAGGTGGGGGCCGGTGGAGCGACCCGTGCTGCCCACGTGTCCGATGACCTGTCCAGCAACAACACTCTGTCCTTGCCATACCACATTGCGGCTGTTGTGGGCGTAAAGGGTTTGCGTACCGTTCGGATGGTCGATGACCACGTAGTTGCCGTATCCGCCGTTCCATCCTCCAACCCTAGAGACAATCACTCGACCGGCTGCAGCGGCGCGAATTGGCGTGCCAACCGGGGCACCGAAGTCGATGGCATTATACCCGTGCAGACCCTGCGTACGTACGGAACCGGGGAGGGGATGTATGAAATACCCTGATGCCCCTGACGCGCCGCTTGCGACACGTGTGGATGCGCTTGGGGCGGGTGTGGACCTCTTCTCCTCCTCCACTCTTCCGCCGGGAACCGTTACCACGGAACCTACCGCAAGCGGAGCACCCTTCTCAAGCCCGTTGTACACGAGTATTTCGTCCGCATCACCTCCGTACCGCTTGGCGATAGAAGCGACAGTGTCACCCTCCTTGATGGTGTGTTGCACACCGCTAATAGGGAGAATGAGTAAGGTGTCTCCGGGACGAATGTCCGTCGTTGAGCGCAGTTCATTCGCCCATACAATAGTGTTCACGGAAACCGAGAACATGGCAGCTATCTGCGAGAGCGTGTCCCCTTCCTGTATCTGATACCACGATATCTGGTCCGGAGCCGATGGGCGCATCTTTTCCTGAGAGGAAGAGGGTATTGGGTTGACCTCAGAAACAAGTGCAACGCCCCCATGCGTACGCACCTCACCGCCACCACGGGAAGGGTTGGGGTCTACGTTGCGAGCGGGCATGAGCCAGGTCATATCTTGGGAATACGCAACCGATGTGGTCATGCGAGGTGCCTGCTCCTGGATGTTCGCGGTGAAGAGAGCGGAGAAGAATGCACCCGCACTGCTTGCTTGCAGCGACAAAGCGCCGATGAGTCCGGCGACAAGTACAAGAACCACACCTTGCCCGGATATGGCTCGCTTGGTCCTCTTCGTATGTGTTACCCGATCAGTGTTAGGACGATGCATCCTACTGTCGGGGTCTTGGTCAATATAGGATTCTATATATTTAGTGGGTCACGCAACCTCTCTACCACCCGGGCCTGGGCCCGACTGCTTACCGTGCTCGCGTATCTGGCAATAGAGCAACTATAAACGCTCGGATACATGCGTCAAGCATTTGTACACACACCCATGTGCACACGCTACGTAGTGATAGGTGTGGTATCATGGGTGCTCTATGCAGCACATGGAAGGGCTTAACGAAGCCCAAAAACAGGCAGTGAGGACGACCGAGGGACCGGTATTGGTCCTTGCCGGTGCGGGCGCAGGAAAGACCAAGACGATAGCACATAGAGTGGTCCACCTCGTCAAGAGTGGGGTCCCGGGACATGCTATCCTTGCCATCACCTTCACGAACAAAGCGGCGAGGGAGATGCGCGAACGTATCGGTGGCCTCCTCAAAGAGCACGGCGAACAGCGCGCAACAGGTGACATCACGGTGGCGACATTTCATGCGCTCGGTGTTCGGCTCTTACGTGAGTTCTCGCGTGAAGCCGAACTCGACAGACACTTCACCATATTTGACCGAAGTGACTCCCTCCGTGCCATCAAGCGAGTCCTGAAGGAAAAGGGGTATGAAGATGCGCAGATAGCCCCTCGCTCCGTTCTTGGCGCTATCTCCAGAGCAAAAGGTGCCGCAAAGACCCTCGCAGGATACCGCGAACAAGTCGACGATCCTTACCGAAGCATGGTCGCGGCAGTGTGGGAGGGATACCGCGGTATCCTCCGCAAAGAACACGCGCTTGATTTTGACGATCTTCTCCTTGAGTTGTGGCATTTGCTGCAAACACAGGAAGCTGTGAGAGACACCCTCAGACGCAGATATCAGTACCTCCACATAGATGAATACCAGGACACCAATGCGGTGCAGTACGAATTGATCCGCCTCCTTACCGGGACCAGTGGCAATGTCTTTTGCGTGGGTGATCTCGATCAGAACATATACAGCTGGCGCGGCGCCTCTATCCGCAACATACTTGAATTCGAACAAGTGTTTCCTGACGCCACCGTGATACGTCTTGAGCAGAATTACCGCTCAACCAAAACGATCATTGCGGTAAGCAACGACATCATCAGTAAGAACGTCAACCGAAAAGAGAAGCGGCTCTTTACTGAAAACCCCGAGGGTTCGAAGCTCGCACTCATTACGGGCTACGACGAAAAGGACGAGGCGGACAAGATAGTGTGGGAGGCGGAACGACTTGTGGGGGAAGGTGTTCCGTTGCGTGAAATCGCTGTGTTGTATCGAGCAAATTTTCAATCACGTGCAGTGGAGGATGCGTTTCTTCGTGCCGGGGTGCCCTACCGGGTACTCGGTACACGGTTCTTTGATAGGAAGGAGGTCAAGGATACCTTGGCGTATATTCGGGCATCATTGAACCCCGACTCGTTCTCAGACATTGGGCGCATCATCAATACACCGCTGCGGGGTATTGGCGCAGTGACCGTACGCAAGCTTGAGGGTGAAGGGAGGGATGCACTTTCCGGTAAGCCCCGAGAGCGAGTGGACGCCTTTTACCGCATATTGGGTGACATACGCGATGTCGCCATGGGAAAACTCGCAAGCGAGGCGATACGGTACACCATCGAGCGTTCGGGGCTATCCGCGCACCTAGCGCAGGGTGGGGAAGAGGATCGTGAACGCCTCTTCAACATGCAGGAGTTGGTCACGCTCGCGGCACAACGATACGACACCCTGCCCGCACCGGAAGGTGTCTTGCGCCTCATTGAGGACGCTGCTCTCGCCACAGACCAGGATGAGATCGATGCCCGTTCGAAGCAGCGTGATGGCGTCACACTGATGACCATACACGCCGCAAAAGGGCTGGAATTCCGGCATGTATTCATTGCCGGGCTCGAGGACGGACTGTTCCCGCTTGAACGAGAAGGGGGAGGGAGTGATAGCGCTGATGACGAGGAAGAACGTCGCCTCTTCTATGTCGCACTGACACGAGCCAAAGAGAAAGTGCACCTCTCCTACGCGCAGGTGCGTACGGTCTTTGGACACAGGGCACCGCGCATCCCTTCGGAATTCCTGCTTGATATCGACAACGACTTCTTCGAGACACCCACGACAGAACCATCGAAGGTGGTATATTTGGACTGATATGCGGCATCCATCGCTCGGTCAACATTTCCTCACGCGGCCTGAAATTGCCGGTTGGGTTGCTGACGCGGCGAGCCTCACTCCCGACAGTATCGTGCTTGAAATAGGACCCGGGAAGGGGATACTGACCCGGGAACTGCTCACAAGAGCGGGAAAGGTCGTTGCCCTCGAGCGGGACCCGGCTTTGGCGCGCGTGTTACATGAGGAATTTCACCGAGAACTTGAAGGTGAGACACTTCTCCTGCTTCAAGATGACATCAGGAATTTCACCCCTGGGGCTTGTGTGGCGTTGTCTGGAGGGTACTGTGTGGTCGCAAACATACCCTACTACATCACCGGCAAGATACTGCGAATGTTCCTCACCGCCGAGCACCAGCCGAACTCGATGATCCTTTTGGTACAGAAGGAGGTTGCGGAACGGGTCGTTGCAAACGATGGGAAACAGAGCTTGCTCTCGCTTTCCGTCGCTGCGTACGGCACCGCAGAGTACGTACGCACCGTGAAAGCGGGTAGTTTCTCCCCTCCTCCAAAGGTGGATTCCGCAATACTGGCGATACGGGAGATTTCACGGGGTAATTTTCAAAATACTGAGGCGGAGCAACGTTTTTTTGACTGCATCCACGCCGGATTCGCAAGTAAGCGCAAGGTGCTCGGTAAACAGCTTGGCGGGCTGGTGTCGGCCGAAGCACTTGAACACTGTGGTATACCAAAGAACGCTCGAGCGGAGGATGTACCGCTCGAGCGTTGGTTGTGTCTTTGTAAATAGTTGCTGGTGTGATCTACGCGCAGCAGCGCTAACGCGAGGTTCCCATACCAGGCATGATCACGTTGTACACGGGGAAACTTATACAAAAACCCCAACGACAGATGATGCAAACTGTGCTTGATGGGGCTCTTCCCAGGGCCCATGCCCCCACGCGGACGTTGCTGTATTGATACAAGGGCGGCAACGTCGGAAACACTCCGTACGGTCCCCAAAGACCCGCCACAGGAGCTATGGTGAACGCAATGATGCCGTTATCACACTGCAGTCTACTGGTGATTATGCCTCCAAAGTTTGGGAAACCTGCCACAGAACCTGCGCTCGATCCCGCCGAAAGGAAGCTCGACCATCGCCGACGTATCCACCGTAGTGCACGTCGTCGGAGACTTCTCCTGAATGCATTTACCTCACTTTCGCTGATGGTAACTTCAATGGGAATTATCTTTTCTGCTACTCCCCCGGGTGCCACAAAACTCACATTGACCTTATACGGCGCAAATCCTGCTGCCAAACCCAGGGTTACAAATACCATCAAACCTATCACGATTCCTTTAGTCATGGTCTTTCATCACATCTACTTGCATAAGCTGCTGCGAGGATGTTCCACCTTTGGTTTCAACGATCACCGGCACCGATATAAGGAAGCTTGCGGGCGCTGTTCCCGGATCTCTGAGCCACGGCGCAGCTTCAAAGCCCCCGGGTTCAGTATCATCCACCGCTATTCCCAGGTCCATGTCGTCAACTGGGTTCGTCACGGGTTCCCATGTACCATACGTCACCTCCTGTTCCCCGGGCAAAGGCACATCCCATATCGGGTCATCCTCATGGGGTAGGGCAACACGCTCAAAGGCGTTGGTTTTGAAGACAAACGTGAGTGTTTGTGTGTCAGGCGACGGTATACCAGAGAAGACTCCGTATGGTGTCCATACAGTATTATCGTGTGGATCAAAACCGCTACCATGTATGGTCACAACTGTGCCATTCTGTATCAGCGATGGGGTTATTTCGGCCACAATAGGAGGGGCGTCACTTGACGGCACAATGTAGCGGTATTTTTGTATTTGCCACTGCGAGGCGGTGCAAGCAGAAGACGTGCACCCACAGTACCATCGACCGTGCGCGTACTCGCAGACATACGCGAGCACTTGTCCATCTGCACCTGACGCCATGTTCTCGAGGGAGGCCGATGCGCTGCCCACAAACCAAGGTCCTGCCTTCTCGGCACCGGTAAAGCGGATCAGTTCCCATGCACCACCAACCAAATGGTAGCCAAATTCGTAGACGAACGTGGTAGCGGACCCTGGTGTACCTGCAACAAACGACCCTCGCCCCGCACTGCCACACCTCACAGCAAGAAGCGGCTGCGTGGTTGGTGTATGTACGCTATATGGAGGGGCATAACCGCCAAGGTCCATTTGTATTCCGGGTGTTATCACGTGACACGACGTGTCCACGCCGGCAGTCGTTGCCACAGCAATTGTCCCAGAGACGGCAGTAGTGACATAGTACGAGATACCCAGGAAGGCGACTGCAACGAACGCGGCGAATGAAAGGGGCAGTGGTCCGGGACGGTGGTGTATTCCTATCATAGCTATATGATGCAGCATGATGCCCTACACAAGCAAAGCGATTGTCAACATCCACGCCGCAACTTGTGGATACTCTGTGTACCGGACGGGGAGCTCTTGTACACAACATGTGAATATCCACAGTCAGTGACCATTTTTTCCTAAGCATTTGACCGTTTGCGTCGTATACTTGTATGCATGAGGAAACTGCGTTCCAAGGGTTTGCTTGCGAACCCATTTGCTGTCGTGATGGTGCTCGTGACCATGTTGTTCATCACCGCCGTCGCGTACGCATTCTACGGTGAACGGGGTGTTGCGAATCAACTTAGCAATAACACACTCGCGTCACCTCACTCCATCGCACATCAACAGGTGGCGAACCAACGTGCGCTCCTGGACCGTCCCACTAATGGAGAAGAGCCTGAGTGGGTGTCACTGTTATCACGCACATCACGCTCGGGAACCGAAATGACACAAGGCGCGTTCGCCGAGTATGCAAGCGACGAAACACTCACTGGCAAGGTCGCTCGAGAGCTATTCGGGTCCTATATGCAGACCTTCTCCAGGACAGGTATTTCGTTCACCGGCATTGATCCGGAAACAATGGCTCGGGAGGCCCTTCGAAAAAGTGCTGCGGGCACCGTCCAAATACCCTCGTTCGCCGCAAGGGATCTGTCCACCACACCGGCCGACAATGCCTCTTTCTTGCGCTACATCGACGATATGACACCAATACTGAACGCACTTGCTTTTGGCCCCAATGAGCTAGAGATAATGCAGTCCCTTACGACCGCCACAGCAAGGGCGTCTCAAGAACTCTGGGATGCAGTGGCGTACTACGAGCGTTACGTCAACGCGATGAAGTCAGTAACGGTGCCAAATGATCAAGAGCTTGTGAGGCGACACGCGGAGGTTATCGACGCCGCACAGAAATTCCTTTATGCGTTGGGAATGATAGCCGATATGGAGGAGGACCCCGCACGAGCGGCGCTCGGCATAGAGTTGTATTTGACTCACGATGGTAGGCTTCGCCTTGTTCTCGAACAGTACGTCAACCTGTTGATAGATATTAAGGAGCTCATTGGATAGCTGAACGCACATCAAAACCATTGATACATGCCCCCGGTCTCACACCATCACTCTTTCTTCACCGCCCTGAAACAAGGTCTGGTTGCGGTGTTACTGGTGGCTCTAATGGCACCGGCCCTCTCACTCAGCGTAACCCCTCCGCAGCCTGCTCACGCTCAGTCGATCACCGGCGCCTTGGTTTCTTCAGCGATGTGTCTTGCTCAGAATCTCCTCAGTGCGTTCGGTGAATTACGAGATATACTGGGCCTTCTTTCAGGTGCGGGTGTTGGTCTCTACGTGCCGGTCCGAGAAACAAATCCCACGGTCATAGAGAGTCTTAGGAGTATACGGACAACATCTGCAGAAAGTGCTCGGTCTGCCTTCTTATTGCTCGTTAAGGAGTGTGTTCTCGACCCCATTGTTTGGTATCTCAAGGAGCTAATGGTCACTCGACTCACGCAGTCCATTTTAGGATCTATTGAAACCGGCTTCCTAGGGGGACCAAAATTCGAAACAAATCCAATACGATTCTTCCGCGGTGTCGCAGACGCATCATTTGAGGCATTTTTGTACGACACCAATGTCATCGAGGGTCAGGTGTTGGAGTCATTGCAAAACAGAATAGAACACGCTCTAACCCTTCACTACTATGCAGAACCGTACTCTCCCGATGGATTTGGTACAGAGAGACACACGCTCTCCGAAGCAGACTACGACCTCCTGTTTGCCGGGAACATAATGGATACCGAGGGTGGCCTGCTCACATTACTTGAGTTCACCGAGGATAGAAATAATCCAGTGGGGAGTACTATGGGACTCACTGCTGATGTGGGATCTCGCATGGCAAAAGTCCAAGCGCAGGAAGCCGCCCTTCTCAGCTTTGGTGATGGCTGGCATTCTCAGAGATGCGATTTTGGCGATGGCACCATACCCGATTGGAACGTATGTACCCCGGGTACGTGGATAGCGCAACAGATGGATGATTGGTCGAACAGCTCACTCAAACAATTGCAGGTTGCCGATGAATTCTCGGAGATCATGCAGGCACTCCTTG
>SKIN01000017.1 GCA_007116405.1 Candidatus Kaiserbacteria bacterium
GGCGATACATCATTCGGAACGCTGACAGTACCATGTTCATGCAATGTGACGGAAACTATTACAAAGTCTTCCGTCTCGATATGACCCGCGGTGGCGTCGCCGGAGACCCGGGAGAATACCTAAAAGTGGACCGGTGATCCCAGACATAACGTCACGCTCCCTAACACCCGCACCTCGCGGGTGTTTTCTTTGACTTTTAGCTGTTTTGTGGTATTATTAGACCAGGTGATCATTTCAATTCACTGCTAGCAAAAAGGAGAGCGACATGAAAAGTCACTTCCTGAACCCCGGTTCAGTTGCAGTCATAGGCGCGAGCCCCAATGAAAGCAAGATGGGGCACTATGTGTTCCGTAACATACTACAGGGCGGCTTGCGCGGTAACGTCTACCCCATCAATCCAAAAGCGGGCGAAATACTCGGTGTACAGACGTACCCGAACGTTTCCGCGCTGCCGGAGGTGCCCGAGCTTGTTGTGGTCACCACGCCCGCCGACACCATCCCCGGCATAGTCGAGGAGTGTGCCGGTATCAATGTTCCCGCGATGATCATCATCTCCGCGGGTTTTCGTGAGGTTGGAGAGAGCGGTGCCCGGCTCGAGCGCGAGATATTGAAGCGCAAGGGAACCATGCGCATCGCAGGCCCGAACTGCCTGGGCTTCATGAGTCCTGTAAACAAGCTCAATGCTACGTTCGCGAGCAAGATGGCTCGTGCCGGCAACGTGGGAGTCATATCCCAGAGTGGTGCGATACTTACAGCATTGCTCGATTGGGCTGAAAAGCACGGAGTGGGGTTTTCGAACTATATCTCGCTCGGCACCATGATCGACTACGGTTGGCATGATGCGCTCTACGAGCTTGGTGCTGATCCGAAGACCAAGAGCATTTTGGTTTACATGGAAAGTATCGGCACTAACGCGCGTGAATTTGTTTCCGCAGCGCGGGAGATATCGGCTATCAAGCCGATAGTCGCCCTCAAGGTGGGTCGGAGTCCGCAGGGTGCCGCTGCCGCCGTGTCGCATACCGGTGCTATTACCGGTAACGACGAGGTGCTCGACGCTGTTTTTCGCCGTGCGGGTATCGTTCGTGTCGAGGAGATCGATGAACTCTTCGGAATGGCGGACCTTGCCAGGATGGCAACCCCAAAAAACAACAAGCTCACCGTCATCACTAATGCCGGCGGGCTTGGGGTCATCGTTGCGGACACTGCCGCTGAAGCGTCGGTGCCTGTGGACCTGGCACCCATCGGGGATGATCTGCGTTCGGCTCTCGACGGCGTACTGCCCTGCACATGGAGCAGGGGTAACCCGATCGATATCATTGGCGATGCGACGCCGGAGAGGTATCGCAAGACCCTTGAGTTGGTGCTCGCACACAAGGACACCAATGCGGTACTTGTTGTACTGAGTCCGCAGGTCATGACCGACCCTACTGCGGTTGCGCAGGCGGTCATTGAGGCGACTCATGGTGCAAATGTGCCAGTGTTCACCAGTTGGACCGGTGGCAAGATGGTACAGGAAGCAAGGACGCTCTTCCAGGAAGCGAACATCCCGACGTTCGCGTACCCGCATACGGCATGCCGGATGTTCGGGTATGTGCTCGAGAGGGCCATTCGCCAAGAGGCGCTCTACGCTACACCGCAGGACGCGACGAGGGAACATCTCGCCCGGCCGATGCACATCGAGATAGCTCAGCTCTTGCGCCAGGCGCAAGGGGAGGGCAGAAAGGTGTTGTCGGAACGGGAGGCCAAGGACGTGCTCGCGGCATACGACATACCGGTGACTCGCACGCTCGTTGCTACGAGTGTCGAGGAAGCGGTGGAGTGTGCCGATGAGATAGGGTACCCCGTCGTGGTGAAGCTCCACTCGCACACGATTACCCACAAGACCAACGTGGGTGGTGTCCGCTTGAACCTCGGTTCGGCGGATGAAGTACGTGCGGCATACACCCAGATGAAAGTCGCCATCAAGGAAGGCTTCGAGGGTGTCACCGTACAGCCGTACATAAAGTGTACGGGTACGGAGCTTATCGTAGGCTCGGCGACCGACCCGCAGTTGGGTCCTGTCGTGACCTTCGGTTCTGGGGGTACGCTTGTTGAGGTGCTCCATGACGTATCACTCGGTCTGCCTCCGCTCAACAGGGCATTGGCGTGCCAGATGATACAAAGTACCCGCGTCTATACGGTCCTCAAAGGGTACCGGAATTCATTGCCGGTCGACTTCGAGGCACTCGAGCGGATACTGGTGCTCTTCTCCCGCATCATCACGGAACATCAAGATACGATACGGGAGGTGGAAATTAACCCACTCATCGCTTCGGCGGATTGCATCATCGCCGTTGACGCACGAGTGGTGCTGCGTGACCTCAAGGAAGAGGTGGTGAGGCCGGCGATACTGCCGTACCCCATTCATTGGGCGCACACTGCATACACCAAGGATGACCAGGAGTTCACGGTACGCCCGATTCGTCCGGACGACGAAGAACGTATCCGTGTGTTCCATGCGAAGCTCTCTGATGAGTCGGTCCAGAAGCGGTACAACCAAATGGTCCCGCTCGAGGAGAGGCAGAAGCATGTTCGTCTGGCGCCACGGTGCCACTTGGATTACCAGCGGCATATGGCGTTCGTTGCCCAGCAAGGGAATGATATCTTGGGTGTGGTCCGCATGATCAAGCTCCATGATGGGAAATCCGCCGAGTACTCACTCATTGTACTCGACGAACATCAGTGCAAGGGCATCGGCCGTATACTCACCAAAGCGATACTCGACTGGGTCGGTCGCAATGGTATGAAGTATGTGGTCGCAACCACGGCACCGGAGAACGGTCCCATGCGGCATCTCCTGAAGTCGTTCGGCTTCCGGCTCAAGGTCGACATCGACCTGGTCGAAGCTCGGCTCACGATACGGTAGCGGCAGTTCTTTCACACCCGAGGTTCGCCTCGGGTGTTTTTTGTATAGAAAAGACCCGCACCAACGTGCGGGTCTGGGGTAGGAACCAAAGCATGGTCACTTCCACAAAAAGGAACGATACTCATCCACCATGCGGGTTGCCGAGAACATCCGCTCCGCCTCTTCCTTGGCTTCAAGGAGGAGCCGCAACGTCGTGCGGTTATTCTCTCGGAGCCGGTATATATACGGCACCAAGGTCTTCCATAACATCTCCGCGTCGTGCTCGTACTGGGCGTGCCAGTCACCTGCCTCCGTGCTGCCAAAGCGGACCACGTGCTCAGCTTCAAGCACACCACCATCCGGTATCGAAACGACCAAGGCGCAGTTGAGCATAGCACTCATCCATGAGGTGCCACAGGCCTCATACCCGTACCACGGCGTGTTCAGCCACACATCCGCACCCGCCTTGAGCGGCCCACGGATGAGGTCGAGCCGGTAGTTGAATACAGGCATGACGTTCGGCAAGTCACGTACGCGCCGGAAGTACTTGTTCCACTCCCGGAACATCTCCGTGTCGTCTGGATGCACAAGCCCTCCCCACGCGACAGCAACGTGACGCCAATCAAGCAGCTTCTTCACAAGCTCAAACTCGTTGTGATGCCACATGAGCCCCATCCGCTTGTACGACTGCCCGCGGCGAGCCCAGGCAAGCAATACCGCTTGCGCCCAGTCTTCGGCATGCACGTTGCGCACATCGAAACCCGCTTCCTTTGCGCGGGTACGTAGTGTGCCGTAAAGCTCCAGCTTGATGTCGCGCTTTACAAGTGGAATGTCATCCGGCTCGGCCAGGTCGGCAAAGCGCTTGTCCTGGTAGTGTGGTACGTATACTCCGTTGGTTATCGGATGGAACGCGTAACCGAAGTTCTCCGACGCTATCCGCGCGTGGTCCCGTGACACCGCATTGGCATGGCCGGGGCCGACGAGCGTAAGGGCCGACGTCGTCATACGAAACACGTGGCCGTCTTCACTGACGCGACGCAAGGTCGCTTCGTCAAAGCCGGCGTAGTGCCCGCACACTGCACTGATGTGGCTGATTGGGTACCGTTTGTTGCCTGAGTCAAGAACGGTGTGGTTCGTGGATCGGGTGTCCGTATGCACCTCTTCGAGTGCTTTGCCGTAGGTCATTCCTTGCCGCAAGAACAAACCCAAACGGTGCATGGGGTAGAACACCGGGTGCGAGTCGTTGAGGTGCACCAGGCGTACCGACACACCAAGCTCCATGAGCGCGTAGTAGGCACCGATACCGAGCACTGCAGACTGCAGTACTCGCATCCAGTCGACGTCACGCCACGGTTGGTGGTGTAGGTCGAAGTACGCGGTCGCATGACGCTCGCCGTAGAGTACCCGTGTGATCATTCGCAGATCTTCCGAGTTCTCCGGCAGGTCGGTGTCGAGCAAGAGTACTCCGGTGTTGCGCATTGGCACATTTGCCGGGGTTCGCAGCGCAACGACACATGGCCTGCCCGCAAGGACCAGGGTAATGCGTTTGCCGGTGTCACGAACCGCTTCCGGGTGACGGTCGAGTTCGTACTCGGGTATCATCACGTCGCTGTGCATCCGCTGTGTCTGATACCCATGAGAACAGTACATACCCACGAACAGAGCCGTGGTCTGATGACGCTCATGGTTGAACTCCAGCTCGGAAGCCATAGAGCCGGCGACAACACCAAGACCCCCGGCACCGCTCATTATCTGCGTGTCGAGGAGCAGGTCCGAGGTGAGGTAGAGTACGTCGTAGTGCTCACGAAAGGGTAGGGACGGGTCATATGCTGACACGGTAGTGTCCTCCTGTGTGGTGAAATGTCAAAGTATCCCACTAAGCAGAGTACTGGTAGGGCAGACGCTGTCAACTCCTCTTTGTACGCAGTGCTCTGTGTACTGTGGGTGATGGTGCGTGCTTGGCGAGCGTATGTACAAAAGCGTCCAGGGAATCGGCAAAGGTGACCTGCTTCATGCGCTGCATTGTCTCTTTATCTGCATCTGACCATCCACTGCCTCCAACGACAATGGGCGCGCTGCGTACATGAGGGAGTGCGCGAACGGAGCGTACGTAGCTGATGTCCGCAGCCCCAGAGAATATCTTGGTAAGCACAACAAGGTCGATGGTGCTTGCCGCACACTCGACCTCTATTTGCTGTGCAGGCACGTTGATACCAAGCACGGTCGTGTTCCACCCGGCCTCTTGCGCCACGAGCGAGAGTAGGACGAGAGCGAGCTCGTGGTTATCCTCGGGGACACACGCAAAGAGCGCCCGGGGAGCACCGCGATTGGGGGAGGGGAGGAGTGTACTCTGCGCAAGGAGGTCGCTACGTACGAGAAAGGTCATGCGGTGTTCGTCAGCTATGTCTATCTCACCACGGTTCCATGCCGCTCCCACCTCGACGAGCATGGGCGCTATGATGGTGGTGATGACCTGACGCACCGAACCGAGTGAGATAAAGCTTGCCGTGAGGTACTCGCGGGCCTTGTGCGGGTTCCTGCCGTAGTGCAGCTCGTAGTACTTACGCCACGGTTCCGTAGTCACCTCCTTATGCCGTCGCGCAAGGACGTAAGAGTGCTTGCGTGCCTTATCCTGAGAGGCCAGGAACGCTTGCAGGTCGCTTTCGCGAATGCGGCGATGTCCACCCGGGGTGCGCACGGAGTTGAGAAGGCCGCGGTCGATCCACCGCTTTACGGTGGACTCATTCACCCCCAACATGCGGGCGAGTTGTGGTGCTGTAAATTGCACGATTTGCATGTTTCAAGTATACCCGCTATAGTACCAGTGTCAACAGAGTTGTTGGCATTACAAACTACTAATTCATTACTATCATGAATACGTTCACAAAACTTTCGTCCGGCGCATTCGCGCTCGCACTCTTTATCGGTCTTAACGCTCCTGCGGTTCAGGCAGCGGATGTTGTTACAGCTGCGGATACCATAGATGAGCTGTCAACGCTCGTAGCACTCGTCGGTGCAGCTGGCCTCGCAGGTACACTTGCAGATGCAGAAGACATCACCGTATTTGCTCCTACCAACGACGCCTTCGAAAAGCTTCCTCGCGCACTCCTTCGCGCCATTGAGAGAGATTCTAGTATTCTTGTATCCATCCTCACCTACCACGTGGCCGATGAGCGACTTCGCGCGGCTGACGTCGTTAGCATGAACAGAATTGGTACACTTGAGGGCTCGAACATCAACGTCCGCACAGCAGGCAGCAATGTATTCCTTAACAATGCCCGCATCACGGCAGTTGATATAGAGACGAGTAATGCCACGGTACACACCATAAACAATGTGCTCATCCCGTGGCACAGCATCCTTCGTGATGTCATCGCGGCACTCCGCCATGGTGCATAACCCTCCACCACAGGAGAACTCACAACAAAGCCCGGCCTAAGTGCCGGGTTTTGTCATGTGA
>SKIN01000032.1 GCA_007116405.1 Candidatus Kaiserbacteria bacterium
ACCCCCACGCGAGCAAAGCAGTTTGCTCGCTCATCTCCACCAAAAAAACGCCTGCGGGCGTTTCTTTGGTGGAGATGGGGGGTATCGAACCCCCGTCCGATAGGAATCCTAAGTAATGCTCTACAACAATAGACCGTTTTGAAGGTTCGGAAGGGTGGGGCGAAACGGACAAAATCCATCCTTCCTAGCACGCTTGATCTTGGCGGTGTACGGCGGTGCCTACCGTACGAGCCAGAGCCGAAGTGTATTACGCCGGTCCAGTATCATCGGCGTCATGCTGAACCGACGGCAACCGGGCTTACGCGAAGCGAAGCGCGGGTGCGAGAGCGAGATCTTTCATCTGGAAAGGTGAAAGAACTGCCCGTGCAGTATCTTTTGCACGTATTGGTTCCCGAGTTGTTGCGAAGTCTCGGACTCCGTGTTGCACATTACAAAGAACGATCCCACCGTCTAAGCCGGTCATCCCCGATACGCACATGATCATGTCCCATACGTATCGCGAACGACGGCCCTACCTACTTCCTCTTCATCAGACGTTCCACGTCTCGTTTCGTGTCACGTTCCTTGATACTTTCGCGCTTGTCGTATTTTTTCTTACCCCTTGCCGAAGAGAATGCAAGTTTTATCCTACTCCCCTTATTATACAATGAAATGGGCACAAGTGTCAAACCTTTCGTGGCTTCCAAGCCCACCAAGGTCGCAAGTTCCTTCTTTGTGAGCAGGAGCCGTCGCGGGCGCTCTGCGTCATATCCTTCCGACATGTTGTTCGGCTGGTAGGCGGGTATGGACATGCCGACGACATACGCTTCTCCGCCGCGTATCACGATGTGCGCGCCCTCAAGCTTGCCCAAGCCCTGCCGCAGTGCCCGCACTTCTGAGCCGGAGAGTTCGATGCCGGCGTCGAAGCGCTCAAGCAGCTCGTAGGTGAAGTGCGCTTTTTTGTTGCGTATCATGTCAGACATGGCCCCAAGCATACCACACCACGCATACCTTTGCTCGTACAGCCAGAGTCGCATTTGCCCCTCCTATCCTGTACTTGGTACACTTACGCATATGATACCTGACATCCAAAAGATAGCGCGCGACCTCATGGTGTCGCCTAAAGGCATTCTTGCCGCAGACGAAAGTGAGAGCACGATGAAGACTCGTCTTGATCCCATAGGTGTAGCCCATACCACGGAGAATGCTCGTCGAATGCGAGAGCTCTTTTTTGGCACTCCCGGCGCCGAGGAATACCTGACCGGAGTTATCCTGTACGAATCAAGTCTTGAAGAAAAGATGGCGGACGGTACCTCGTTCCCCCACGTGCTTGAACAGAAAGGTATCATCCCCGGTGTGAAGGTAGACATCGGTCATCGAGACCTCCCCAATTTTCCGGACGAACGGCTCAGTTACGGTCTCGACGCACTTGAGGCGCGCCTGGAGCATTTCTACTCACTTGGCGCACGCTTCACGAAGTGGCGCTCGGTGATACGTATCGGGGACAATATCCCATCTGACGCCGTCTTGTCCGCGAATGCTCATGTGTTGGCACATTACGCGGCCCTTGTTCAAGCCCACCACATGGTGCCGATAGTAGAACCGGAAGTGTTGTACGACGGAACCCACACCATCGAGCGGAGCAGGGATGTGCTCGAGCGCACACTCGCTGTACTCTTCGAGACACTGCGAGCATACCGTGTCGCGTTGCCCGGCCTTATCCTGAAGACGAGTATGGCACTGCCCGGCCGTGAGTCAGGTACACCCCTGCACGCACCCGATGTAGCACGGGAGACTGTTGCTGCCCTTACCGCAGCAGTGCCCAAGGAGACAGCCGGTGTCGTGTTCCTCTCAGGCGGGCAGACCCCGGCACAATCAACCGAGAACCTCAGCTGCATCGCGTCGCACGGTACTTTGCCGTGGCCAGTGACCTTTTCGTATTCTCGAGCGTTGGAAGAAGAGGCGCTTCGCGTGTGGGGAGGGAGAGATGATCGTGTTCGTGAGGCGCGTGACGTGTATTTGAAGCGATTGAAGCTGGTAGCAGCTGCCCGCAACGGCTCGTACCACAAAGAGATGGAGCGGTAATATGAGCATCGTCGCCCGATTCCGTATAGCCGCGAACGAGTCTGAGAAGAGTAAGGCGGTTGCCCGTCTCATTAAAGCGAGTACAGGGGACTTCGACTTCTATCTTTTTGCATTCCTCGGCATTTCCATGGCCACGCTCGGCCTTGCGCTGGACAGCCCCGAGGTCATCATCGGGAGCATGCTCATAGCGCCCATACTGTATCCCGTACTCTCTTTTGCTTTGTCCCTCGTTCTTGTTGATGCACAGCTTGTCTACCGCTCGTTGCGGACCCTTGGTATCGCATTTCTCACGTCGGTCGGCGTTGCCACGCTCCTTTCCTTTGTGCTCGGCATGTTCATGGACTTTGGGTTAAGTCAGCAGCTCCTCGCACGCGGTCAACCAAACCTGCTCTTTTTCCTTGTGGCGTGCGTCGCAGGTCTTGCGGCGACCTACGCAATGGTGCATGCTAGTCTTAATGAGATGCTGCCCGGTGTTGCCATATCGGTAGCGCTCGTCCCCCCGCTTGCGGCGGTCGGTATCGGATTAGCTTCCCTCGACCTTGCGATAGCCGGTGGTGCATTCTTGCTCTTTCTTATCAATATCGTAGGCATCTTGTTCTCGAGCGTGATAGCGTTTTCTCTCATGGACCTGCATGGCACCAGAAAGGTCGCCGACAGCGCCATTCGCCAGGAAGAAAAACGGCTTGAGCAAGAAGAAGAGAAGATAGCGTCCCTCACCAATAACAATCACATACATTCATGAACCCCTCTATTGTAATGCGTACAGTATCATTCCTCCCGCTTCTCATAGCTGCTGTAGTGGGTAGCTTTGCCGTAAGTATGCCGCAGGACGCCCAAGCAACCGTCGTTCGAGGTGGGGACGTTTATCGTTTTGAGCAAGAAGCGGTCATAGCCCGCGACGCCTATTTTGTAGGCAAAGAATTGTATCTGCGCGGTACAGTGCAGGGCGACTTGTTTGCGGCGGGTGCGACCGTTGAGGTCGATGGTGTTACGGACGAAGACGTCCTCGTTCTCGGGGGAACTGTAGTCGTGCGTGGTGACATAGGTGGGGACGTGCGTGCCGCAGGAGGTGAGGTCACCATCGGAGGCACTATTGCTGAGGATGCGGTCGTTCTTGCCGGAACTGTGCGATTCACGGCGGATTCTTTTGTGGGTGAGAACGTACTTGTATACGCGGATACAGTGTTGCTTGAAGGTGTCGTTGACGGTTCCGTCGAGATCCATGCGAAACGGATCATAATGCAGGGGACCGTCAATGGTTCAGTGAACGTCGAGGCTCGCGAATCATTTTCCATAACACGTGACGCCATGATAGGAGGAGACTTGACCTACAGTGCTCCACGAGAGGTCTTCCTTGCCGATACGGTCACAGTGGAGGGGGAAGTGCAATTTACGCAACGTCCGGTTGGTGGGGGTGACATGGGCCTCACCTTACTCCTTCTTCGCATCATCATGGCGGTCGTGACCGTTGTACTATTAGTGATTCTGTTCCCGAAGTTTGCCCGCTCGGCGTCCACACGTGCACTTAGCGACAATGGCCTCATTGCACTCAAGGGACTCATACTATTCTTTGCGGTTCCCCTCGTCGGTATCATGCTTCTCCCAACTGTATTTGGAATTCTGCCGGCCCTCATCATTCTCTTCGGGTACCTGTTCTGGGTACTCCTTGCGATCGCCTTGGCACCGGTCATAGCGGGAGTACTGCTTGCACGCGCACTGAGACGTGAAAGTGGGCAATTCTGGGCATGGGCAGCACTGGGGGCTATCATCATTAACCTTGTCACTGCGCTAGGGTTCTTGGGATTCATGTTAGCGTTTCTTATTTTCTTGGTTGCATTTGGAACCATTGGCTCACTGTTCTATCATGCGATGTGGGTTGGCAGGAAAGAACAAGAGGAGCTGGCTCCTGTTACGGAGGATGTCGGGGAAGCTGCTGACCGATCGACAAACGAGGAACATGCCGAAGGAACGGAAACAACTGAACAAGAGGAGAAAGACAAAAGCGACAGGTAACCTAACAGACGAACGCCTCAAGCAGCGTCGTGCTCGTTTCAAGGCACTCGACTGTGAACTGCGCCGACTCTTTCCGAACACTGCGATCGCACTACAGCATAGCTCGCCATGGGAGCTCCTTGTCGCCGTTATTCTCTCGGCTCAGTGCACCGACAAGAAGGTGAATGAAGTGACACAGAGGCTTTTCAAGAAGTATCCCACACTTGAAGCGTACTGCGTGGCCGACCCTCATGAATTTGAGCGTGACATTCATCAGACCGGTTTTTACAGGAACAAGACCAAACACGTGCTTGCGACAGCATGTCGTATCCGGGATGCGTTTGGAGGCAAGGTGCCTTGCACTATGGAGGCACTACTTACGTTGCCCGGTGTGGCCCGAAAAACGGCGAACATCATTTTGGGCACGGTCTGTGGTGTGGTGGAGGGTATCGCTGTCGATACCCACGTGCAGAGATTTGCTATACGGTATGATCTCACCGACTACACGGATCCGGTGCATATCGAGCGTGACCTCATGCGCGTGATCCCAAAGCGTGACTGGTACACGGTGACCTATCGCATCATTGAGTACGGGCGCACCATAGCACCTGCCCGCAGGTATGACACCTCCAAGGATCCTCTTGTTGCTTTGTATCCTCCTGCCGGAAAGGTGTTCCGAGTACCAAGAGTATGAACATCCACAACGCTTCAGCTGAAAGGGTGCGAACGTTCAGACGTGATGTCTGGAAGTTCTACCGCGTTCACGGACGGGATGATCTTCCGTGGCGTCACACAGAGGACCCGTACAAGATACTGGTTTGCGAGGTCATGCTGCAGCAGACTCAAGTGCCGCGAGTGGTGCCAAAATATTTAGACTTTCTTGAAGCATTTCCGACTGTATCCCACTTGGCGCATGCTGATACCCACAACGTGCTCGAGCTCTGGCAAGGACTTGGCTATAACCGTAGGGCGCTTGCACTTAAGCGAGCCGCCGCTGAGGTGACGCGAATACACGGTGGCAGCATGCCTGTGGAGCGCGTCGACCTTGAGCGGCTCCCGGGTGTCGGTGCGTACACCGCCGGTGCAGTACGGGTATTCGCGTACAACAAACCGGAAGTGCTTATTGAGACGAATATTCGCACGGTGATGTTCAACGAATTTTTCGAGAATGCCATCACTGTTTCCGATAGAGAACTGCATAGCCTGGTCGAGCAGACACTTGATACCCGAAAGCCTCGCGAGTGGTATTGGGCGCTCATGGATCTTGGTGCGCATTTGAAGCGCGCGGGAGTGCGAGTGAACAACATGAGCAGACATTATAAAAAACAACCCACATTCAAGGGCTCTGATAGACAGATACGAGGCGCGATCATCCGTACATTGGTCCAGCAAGGATCAATGGGTCAACAAAGATTGGTGAGAACTCTGTCATTTCCGTCTGAGCGCGTGAAGGAGCAAGTACGTGCCCTTACACGTGAAGGCATGCTACAAAAAAAGGATAGGAAGGTGTCTTTGTAACCAGCCCTACGGTAGGAGATCTTGGACGAATGGCCATACGCGGTCGGTCTCGATATACCACTCGTGAACGGTGTTGAAGCGTTCATGTGCCTCGGTCATGGGGTGTAAGGCCACGTTCTTGATGGCGCGCGATGTTACATAAATATAATCCGGCGTGTAGAGGAAAATTCCCGCATGTTGGTCAGTGACAAGGTCGGCAAATTGTGAGTATAGATCCTTACGCTCCTCAGCATCCTTTTCTACACGCATTTTACCTAGTATCGAGTCGACCTCTATGTCAGCATACTGAGAGATGTTCAAACCAGGGTCGTTACGTTGCGAGCTATGCCAAAAAGCATACAGGTCTAACTCGTGACCGAGCACTTTGCCATAGAGCAGAGCCTCAAAGCGTCGGGGGCGTATTACCGACTGCACCATGTCGAGCTGATCGAAGATCCTGAGTTCAACATCAGCGCCTAGCTCTCTCCAGCTTTCCGCGATGCGCTCAGACGAGCTCACGAGCTCTGGTGCATTCACGGTCGATAATGAAACCGAAAGTTGCAACGTTTCGTTTCGGGTCTCGAGCTCGTAAATGCCCGTGTCTTCGTTGCGCCTCCACCCGGACTGCTCAAGGGTATTTCGAGCTTGCTCTATGCGGTTCTGTGGCGG
>SKIN01000037.1 GCA_007116405.1 Candidatus Kaiserbacteria bacterium
CAGGTTCTTCGCATGATCGTCTCCCAGAGTTGCCTCAAGTGCGTCCGCAAAGATATCTTGCCGCTCAAAGAAACCCGCATCGTCGATACGAGTCCTGACGGCATGGACGAATGCGTTCACATCGAAACTTGGGCGCACACGATGTATCTTCCCGGCGATCATGGCCGCGCAGTCGGCATTGTAGTGGTCCTTGAACGGTGTACTCATACCGGCACCCTACATGAATTCGGCAAGGGTCGCCTTTGATACCGCGCCCTCACGAAGGATGCGTACAGCCCCGTCCTCAATAGTAATGATAGTACTCGGCTGCGAGTGCGGCAGATCACCGGCGTCAATCACGAGGTCGACCGTCTCCAGGTTATGGCCCAGCGAAGAGAGCATGTCCCTGAGGGCGTACGCCTGTGGTTGTCCTGAAATATTCACACTTGTTGAAACGAGCGGTCTGCCCAATGCCTGAGTAAGGGCAAGGCAGAAGTCGTTACGGGGCACGCGAAGGGCGACTGTCTCAGCGTCGCCGACGGGGGGTATGAGAGTGTCATTCCGCTTGTGCAATTGCATGGTAAGGGGTCCGGGCCAAAAGCGCTCCGCCAGTGTCTGTGCGAGACCGTCAAGGTGTACGTACCGTTGCGCCGTATTCATACTGTCGACGATGATGACGAGCGGTTTGAAGGGCTCGCGCTCTTTGATGCGCATCACAGCCTGAACGGCATCCGGGTTTGTGGCATCCGCGCCGATACCGTAGACCGTATCGGTCGGGTAGATGATAACTCCTCCACGCTCAAGGACTTCGACGCTCCTTGTGATCGCAGCACTGTCGCTACTTGCTATGTATACCGGCTTACTGCTCATGGTCTTGTTCGCTGAGACGGTCGGGAGCCTCGGATACGTACTGTGTGTTTCGGTGGAATTCACGCCATGCTTCGTAGGTCGCGTCGTCGATGGATGAGAACGCACTGTAGCGTCCAGCTATCTCTTCCCTCGACATGGTGAGCATGTGGCCCCGCACCTCCTCGAAGTACTCTTGAAATATGTCACCGGGTGCAGCATACCCAAGGAAGTCTGTTGCGAATTGACGCATCTCGAAGTAGGTTGGCGTAAAGAGTCCTTTGGATTCCTTGAAAAGGGTTTGCATAAGCAGCTCCTGTTTCTTCTGTACGATAGCGTCAGTGTTTCCGGTGTGTCCAACCAGCGTCTCATAGACAGTAGCTCGGTCCTCGTAGATGCTGCTTGCTCCATACGCGTAGGCAAACCCCGTCGGCCTGTCACCGCGCTGATGCAGATATGCAGCGAATGAAGGGCTGTAGGACGGAATGTCGTCTCCATGGGTAGTGAGCCATGCATAGCGTTCGTCTTCGGGGGGTTCAACGGTGCCATCCTGGACATCCGCATGCAGCCATGGGTCTATGGCATGCATGAGCTCGTGGTTAATGGTTCGTCCCAGCTCCTGCACAACATCCTGGTCGGACGCCGTAAGCGACGTGGGGAAGCGAAATCCGCGGGGGTCGAGAATGAGAGCGTTGTTTGTCTTGATGCATATCGCTGACGCCCTTCTTCGTTCGCCATCTTCGGTTCGACTTACGATGTCGTTGCGTATCGACACCGAAGGGATGTGCAGCCTGTCGATGAACCAATCAGGGTACGTAGCAAATTCATCACGGAGTACTTCCATCGCACGCATACGGTCGAGCAGTCGCGCCTCCTTTGTTGTAGTATCCTCACTCAAGTGAGGGTTGTGTTCAAACGTCACAAGGATGCGGTAGCGCTCCTGGAACTCTTGCACCAGTTCAGCAATTTGCTCCTCTATCTCCGCTCGGTTTCTCATCTCGTGGAGCATGCGCTCTTTGAGACGTTTAAGACCTTCTCTTCCCTCCTCTGTTTTCAATATCTCCATGGTGCGCTGTATCGTTGGATCACTCCCGGCGATGATAGCAGCGCGCCCCAGCGCGCCACCCACCGCGACACCCGCGGCTCCGTACAAAAGGCCCTTAAGGAACTGACGTCTGGGCATCTCTGTATCTAGCAGAGGTCCCTCGTCTGTTTCCCATTCTTCCAAGGCATGGCTTTGCGCCCCCTCCTCCTTACCCGTGGCATACTCACCAAATATCGTCCGCAAGCTCTCGCGTTTACTCATATCTTCCGGCTCCCCTGTGTTTTCTGGTGATCTAGGCATACTTCTGAATGAAGTCTTCACCATAGTATGCCATAGACTCACACCCGCCAACATTGACGCCAAAAGAAAAACCACCGAGTGATAGTCGGTGGCAAAATGTGGCGGTCAGCCGGTGATAATGCGTTCCAGATCGTGCAGCTTACGTCGCATCTCTTTGTCTGCTGCGGCCCGCTCCCTGGCGTACCTGCGCTCCAGTCTGAAGTCCTTCGTGGTCCTGCGCATTTCGTCGCCGTTCAAGCGTGGATGGTCTGGCATGAGACGTCGTTCCAACTCTTGCAGGATGATGGTCGCGTCAGGTGAAGCGAGAGCGACCGGACGACCGGTCTTAGTGTCGATGATGCTACACACCGCGTACTTTTTGTGGGCGATGGATACCATCCATGCCAATTCATCGTCCGACACACCGGACTCATGTTTGAAACTACAGCGGTAGGTGCTGTTGCCATGCATGACATCGATATACTGTTCGCACTCCGTCCACTGCTTTGCTTTCATAGCGTACTCCTCTTTGGTTGGTCCGAGACGATGATACCCCACTCATCCCACGGGTCAAGCGTTCATACGCACAGTATAGGAATACGAAAAGTCCCCCACACATGGTGTGTGGGGGACCGGCCTCAGAGAGGTGTTGTTACTGCGGAGTGTGGATGGTGTCGATGAACTGCTTCGCGAACACCTCGATATCCCGGGTCGGGACAGTCAGAATGCCGTTCCGGCGGTTCGAATGGGTGAGGATAGTGGTCAGGCTACCCGGCGGGGTATAGGCCTTCATACTGTTCACCTTGATACCGTCAGATGCGGTGCCGTGGAACGACTTCCAACAATCACCGGGGATGGTGTTGATGTCGATCGTGCCGGTGCTTCCGTCGGCGAACCGGATGGTCACCTTGTTGCCGGAGATCGTCCGGTTACGGGGGCGGGAGCGTTTCTGCATAGGTATTCCTCCGTTGTGGTTTGAAAGAACAAGGTCTCACATGAGACCGATTGTTACGGGTGGGTTCACCGCGCAACCTCGATAAGATAGCAGATGTACGTTTTCAGTCAATAGACTATCCACACCTACACACCAACAACGATAGAAAATAGTTGTATGACGAAATACCCAAAGAAGAGGAGAAGCATCAAGCCTTCCCATTGCCTGAGGCGACGAGAAAGGCCGCTCACAAGGAAGATGAGAGAGGCGGCTGCGAGTATGTAGATACCCACTTCCATCACGACCACGTCCGCGTAGAGAGGAGCGATGAGTGCTGGGAGGCCGGCAACGAGGAGCATGTTCACGGCATTCGAACCGAAGATGTTCCCTATTGCCATGTCGACAGCACCGGTCTTCAGGGCCTGGAGAGAGACCATCAGTTCAGGCAGCGAGGTGCCTATGGCGATACCGAGGATAGAAACGATGCCTAACGGCACATCGAGCAGTGTCGCCAAGCTTACCGCGGCTGAAACGGTGAAGTGCGCTCCGGCGATGACTCCACCCAATCCGACAGCGAGGAACAGGAGGGTTCTTGTCATGCGCGCGTCGACCGCTGGTGCCGCTTCCTCATACTCTTCGTCATCCGACGGCTCTTTCAAGATGTACCACAGGTACGCCGCGAATGTGCCGAGGAGAAGTAATGCCTCGAGGCGGGTCACGACACCATCCATGATGATGAATATGAAGTGTGTCGTCGCTATTGCAAACAGAGGTAGCTCACTCTTGAGGAGGTCGCGCCGTATCATAATGGCACGTCGTGACAAAAGTGCGAGTGTTCCTACAACAAGAAGGATGTTGGTGATGTTCGAACCTACAACATTCGCGACGACGATCTCAGGCGCGCCACTGATGACGGCGGCCAAGGAAGACGCGAGTTCAGGTAGTGAGGTGCCAATGCCGACGATGAGGACTCCTATGACAAACGGTGACAATCCGATGCGTACACCGAGCGTACTGGCACCGATGATGAACAATCCGGAGCCCTTGATGAGCACGAACAACGACCCACCCAAGAGAGTGCCGTAGAATATCATAAAAAACCACTCAGTCCCCATAATGTGAATGCATTGTCGTCGCAGGTGCGGACAGCATCCCCGCGACCATCACTGTATTATGTGTCTATGTACTACAAAAGACAACGATACATTCGCAGGTAATGTGAATTCACGAAACCGCTTGCCAACACTGAAGATGCGGTTATAGTGTGGCCAGGAATACATACGGAGAAGGGTGCGATGAGTAAGAGTATTCGTATTTGGATGGACGGCGCCGGTCGCCTTATCCTATTGCGTGAACTGCGTGAAGCCATCAAAGAAGCATATGGTGACGCTGAACTTACGTTCTTCCCTGACCCGGCACGACGCTGTATCACGATCAGAAAAGCGTCCAGCGCCGACCCGGTTCGGGCACGAGTAGCACGGTGCGGCATGAACACCGCACCGCGTTTGCAGCTCCCGGTAGACATGGTGCGCACGTGCTCCCCGCAGCGAGAGTTTATGACTCAGCGCCACGTATACGTATCGTTCGAGCATCCGCTTGAACCTGACAGCACTCGTTTTTTTGTTTGGTTTTAAATGACATCGACCGCACCGTATGTGCGGTCTTTTTTCCCTTCACTTCAGATATATTCACCCAATACGCATCTGCTATACTTCCCGTATGCAACATGAACAACCAAGTGCTTCAGCTGAGAATATAGAGACCGATGATGCTTACGAACACGAGGAGGGTCCTCGAGTGTTACAGAAAGAAGCGTTTGAGATGTACAGGAAAAAGTGTTCTCTCCTCTACACGAGAATGAACGATGTGAGCCGGATGTTTCCCGAGGATGAGGCGGACGCTCTCCTCGACGAACTTGAGCAGTACTTGGAGATACAGCGGAGCATCTACCCGGACTCTATCGATATCTCCATCCATGAGCTCTTTGCGGTACTGCTGAAGACTCCGACCTCACCGCCTGGTGCGCGTCACATGGATCCGGCATGGCACGCACTCTATGAACACTGGCGTGAGCGGGTCGAGGACACCCTGATATACGTCTTAGAGGAGAACGCCACCGCTCTCAGACCTCATATCGAACACTACGCCCAAGACCCCGTACTATTTCATCGGACAATGGGGCACCTGCCTTCCCTGCTTACGTCGCAGCCGGGTCTTGCTCTACACCCGGCTTTAAAAGATCTCATCTCCGTCACATATCCCCACGCTCGTGCTCGACTGCGTGCGTATGGGACGCTCAACATGCATGATGCCTCGGAACATATCACTGATGAAGAATATGCGGGCCTCGAGGATATGTACACCGCCCTTTGTGCGGTCGGTAATGATGAAGCAGTCGACGATATCACAGACGAGTGCCTGGACCCTTCCATTGATCGGTTGCGAGCATGGAACATTCTCCACAACACGTTACTCACCGGTTGTTGGCAAGCACTGCAACCGGAGCAGCTTGAGGGTCTCAATGAGGAACAACGGGTTGCGCGCATAGAGGAGCATCACGAGAGTGAGTATACAAAACCGGGAGTACGGATGACCGCGGCAATGCTGAAGGCGTATCATCTGGATCCGGAACGGTGTATGCACGCATGGGATATGCCAAGCCTGGATGCCGAGGAAAGCGCTACGGCATATCTGCGACACCTCTATACGATACGGGAGATCGAAGCCAAGGAAGAAGGCGGGGCTTGGCTGCTGAACGAACGGTTCGGCATTCAACATTTTGGAAGATATCCTCACGAACTCCTGTTTGAACAATTGGAGCACGCAGACGA
>SKIN01000035.1 GCA_007116405.1 Candidatus Kaiserbacteria bacterium
ATATACTACGGTCTCGTCGCAATGTCGCATCCGAAACACCGGGACTGGTGAGGTCTTATCGGTATATATGTACCTGTCTTGTGAGAAGTGAATCAAATATCCAGGCAAACGACCAGGAAACATTGAGACGACATCTATCGCATGGCACTATACCATAAATACAACCATTTTGCAACGTAATACTGCAGTGACGTTTCTACTTCACGTCCTCAGGATAGACCGTCGGGTCGACAAGGTACCCCTTGAGGTCGCGTCGGCCGATGATGACCGGGAACATCATGTGCGCACGATCGTTGAATGAGGCAACGGTCTCTATCTCCCTACCCCGCAGGCGCAGGCGTATCTTCGCTGTGTGTCGGTACTGCTTACCGGAACTGGAACGCACGTGCACGCGCTCATCCCGTGTCGGGAATTCCAATTCTTTCACCAGCTTCTCATCGATCGCTGTCCTGTATGCACCGGTATCGACTTTGGCACGAACAACCTTCTTCTTTCCGTTCGGTCCTAACAGCGCCACTTTCTCAATGATGTGCAGTACTTTTGTGTCACCACGTACATCGGAGAGTGCGTGTTCGGCAAAGAGGCGCTGTGCAAGGTCGATACCAAACTCGGCAGATGGCACACGCATGTCTTCCAAACGGTCGAGGCGGGTGCGCAAGCTCGCGCCATTTGCAAGCTGTATCTGCAGGCCCGGCCGGGCGTTCACCTCAAGTACAAGCGGCCCCTCCTCTTCATCAAGTACGATATCGATGCCGGCATACCCAAGACCGGAGACATCCTGCGCTTGTGTTGCATACTTCAGTATCATGTCCCACTGCGGTATCTTGATGCCACGCACCTTCATCTTCGTGTCGGGGATGTGCACCACATCATCTCCGTAAAGAATACCTTTGGTGGTGATGCCTGTGCGCAGGTCAATACCGATGCCAAGCGCACCTTGATGCAAATTGGCCTTACCGTCGCTATGCACGGTCGGCAGCCGAAGCATGGCCATTATAGGGACACGATGAGCAACAATGACACGTATGTCAGGAACACCTCGTTTGGCAAGTTTGCGCATGGCGCTTGATACGACGACACGCTTCTCAAGGAACGCTGTATCGGGCAGGTTATCGAGTGAGTACGCGCCGTCAAGGATGCCGAATATCTCCGTTTCAATATCCTGAACGGTAACCTCTTTGCCGCCAACACGCTTTCCCTTCTGTCCGTCCCAACTGCGTACGACCATGATGCCTCCGCCGCCGTAGCCACGGGCGGGTTTAAGGACAAAACTCCCTTTGAGATTGGTCCAGTCGAATGCGCGAGCGTCACGGAATGTTCGAAAGACCGCGAGGAGCTTCGGTGTCGGGATGTCGTTGCGTACCAAGGTGCGCTTGGTCAGGAGTTTATTGTCGGCGCGCCGTTTCGCCCGCCGTTTGTTGAACGGCCGTATATACAGGTAGTTGCGCGCATTGAGACCCAATGCAATTTTACTCACTGCCATATGATTCAAGTGTCCTGAAGCGGAATACCTCAGAGAGTCGGAGACCGAAGTACCGACCAAGAAGGAAGTTTGCGGGTATGGTGAGCAGAATGAGCTCCGGCCAGAGGATGATCATGTCACGCACAACGGTGCTGGTGGCTAAGAGGTAGCCAAGAAGCCCCAAACCGATGGTGACTGAGGTGATGACAAGTGTCTCGTGCAAGGATTTGTGAAGCTGAACGGAGACGATGGAATCACCAAGTAATGTGAGGATGAGGATGGGGAAAATGGAAAGATTCCGGATAGACTCGAGCTCGAAGATGATGGCGACCGTAAGTGCGGCAAACACGAAGAAGGCAAGGAGGAGGTGGGAGAGCGACCGTTTCGGGAAATACATGATGGGCACCTTACGCAACAAGGTTCGTGAGACGAACGACGCGAGCACCACGGCACTGAGTATCAAGAGGCCGACCGTGATACCTACGGCTACGAAGGCGAATGCGAGTACGATGGGCACCAGCATCTCAAGTGAAGGAAGACCGATGACCACACGAACAAACGTGATCATGGTGGCTATGACCGGTATAAGAAAGATGAGTACGATGGTATTCGCCGGAATACCGAGCGCTATCGCCTTTTGTACCCAGTACGCTAGGAAGCCGAACAAGGTTGGCGACTCCACTGGGCGTTTTGCCAACAGGTCCTGTATCTCCTGCCTTTCAAGATCCTGCTCGGGACGAGTGAGATCTGGACGCTGACCGACGAAGGCCTCAAGGAAAGTCGAGTCAATGATACCGGTACGCTCCATTTCTGTCGGTGTGGCTGTGGTCGCGGTTGTCGTACCTTCCTCTTCCACCCCGGCATCTTGCGCGTACGTAAAGAACACCTGAAACGTAAACAGCGCCACTACGGCACATGTAAACACCGCCAACTGGCGGATGGTGTGTGTATGATTCATTTGCCCCTTATTATAGCATAAACAAGTAAAAAAGTACAGGGTTTTACCATAGAAAAACACCGGTCAGACGTACGGTAACGAACCGCAAAATATCCCATAATATATGGTTATATTAGACTCCCGCGTGACGCTTTGCAGCGCGTACGAAACCCGTAAATAATGGGTGTGGATCGAGTGGTCGCGCAAGAAATTCCGGGTGGAACTGTGAACCGACGAAGAAAGGATGAACTCCTTTTGGCAATTCGGCTATCTCCATGAGCACCCCATCGGGTGAAGTGCCGCTGAACACAAGTCCCGCTTCCGTAAGCCGCTCGATGTACTCAGGGTTCACTTCATAGCGGTGACGATGCCGCTCCTCGACGACATCGCTGCCGTACAAAGCGCGCGCTATCGTTCCCTTTTTAAGATGGGCGGGATATGCACCAAGTCGCATCGTGCCACCGTAGTTGCCTTCCGCCATAAGGCGCTTTTGCTCCGGGAGTATGTCGATGACCGGATGAAGTGTGTCCGGACGTATCTCGACCGTGTGAGCATCTCTGAGCTTGAGGACGTGTCGAGCATGCTCGATGACCATGAGTTGCATGCCATAACACAGACCGAGGAACGGCAGGTCGTGAGTCCGTGCGTATTTGATGACATGTATCTTACCCTCGATACCTGTCTCTCCGAAACCGCCGGGCACGAGCACGCCATCGTAGTTGCCGAGACCGGAACGTGGAACACCTTGTTCGTACTCTTTGCTGTTGAGCCAATGGATGCGAGGTTTAACGCCGAGCTTGTACGCGGAGAACTTGATGGCTTCCAGAACGGAAATGTACGCGTCAGATAAAACGAAATCGCCGGTATCGAAGTATTTCCCCACCACGGCGATATTCACTTCACGCTCCACGCTGTGTACTTTGCGTGCAAAGGCCTTCCATGGACCAAGCTGTGGTTTGGTGCGGGGCGTGAGGCCAAGACACGACAGTACATGATCGCTCATGTGGTCTTTCTCGAAGTTGATGGGTACGTCGTAGATACTATGTACATCAGGTGCGCTTACGAGGCGCTCTTCCGGCACATTGCAGAACTGCGACAATTTTTCTTTTCGTTTCTTGTCGAGTGGCCGGTCACTTCGAGCGATGATGAAGTCAGGATGCACACCGCTTGCGTTCAGGGTTCGCACAGCATGCTGCGTTGGCTTGGTCTTCATTTCACCTATCTTGCTCGGTACGGGAAGGTAACTCACCATCACAACCGCAACATCCTTTGGTTGACGCAGCTTGAGCATACGAATAGCCTCGATGAAGAGGATGTTCTCGTACTCCCCCACTGTACCTCCAACCTCTATCACAGCTATGTCGACACCTTTTGCCGCACGTTTGATGCGACGGATCACCTCGAGCGGGATGTGAGGGACGACTTGCACACACTTGCCTTTGTAGCCAAGGTTTCGTTCTTTATCAATGACCGAGCGATAGACTCTGCCGGTGGTCATGTAGTTTACGCTCGTGAGTGTGGTGTCGAGGAAGCGCTCATAGTTGCCCATATCCTGATCCGTTTCGTCGCCGTCGGTGGTGACGAACACCTCACCGTGCTCGGTCGGGTTCATCGTACCCGCATCCACGTTGATGTATGGGTCTATCTTTAGCGCGGTTACACTAAAACCGCGTGCTTTGAGAATGGTGCCGATGGAACTCGTGGCTACACCTTTACCGACTCCGCTCATGACTCCTCCGACCACGAAGACGTATTTTGTCGGTTCGTGTTGTTGAGAGGGTCGAGACATAGATGCATTCTAGACCCGGAGGTGTTTCTTCACTGCAAGGAAACTGGAGAACGCTCCAAGGACGATGCCTGTTCCCATAATGGTGAGGAATATCATGCCGAAGTTCGTCGTGTAGTACGTGAAGAGGTTGATATTGCCAAAGAAGCTCTGCGTTGCGGGACCAAGCCACAGTGCCAGGGGGTAATACGCCACCAGAGTGATGATGCCCGATATCACGCCGTACATGACACCCTCGATGACGAACGGTCCTCGGATGTACATGTCACTTGCTCCAACAAGCCGCATGACGGCGATCTCCTCTCTTGAGATGTATATTGCCATGCGTATGGTGTTGAAGATGATGATGATCGAAACGCCGATGAGTGTCACGGAGACCATGAGCCCGAAGAGCTCGATGCCCCGGATGACCTGCTGCAGCCGCTCTATGGCCGCCTTGTTGTCATTGAAGTTTACGTTGTACAGAAGCGAGCGGCCATCACTCGAGAGTGTGGAAGTGTCGGTGCGAAGGAACTCGTCGATGCGTACGTAGTGTGCCGGGTCGTGGGCTTTGATAGAGAGTGACGCTAGGAGGGGGTTTTCGCCGAGCTCACGGAGTGCCTGCATCTCGATAGCATCATGGCGGTGTCGCTCCTCAAAACGCTGGAGTGCTTCTTCGCGTGTCGTAAGGCGCACGACCGCAACCTCGTCAAGTAACTCAAGCTTTTTCTTTACCTCCTCAATACTTTCGAGTGGGGCGTCAATGACAAAGTACGCATTGATGTCGACCTTGTCTTGCAACAGTTCGAGCGAAGCGGTAAGGAGTGCGTTCACGAAGAGGAGCGATCCAATGACGAACAGCGTGATGGTCATGACCACCACAGAAGAAACGGAAACGAAGCCGTTGCGCCAGAAGTTTATGAAACCTGTGCGAATGATGCGTCTGAATGAAAGGAACATGGTATCAGTGCTACTTACAATGGCTAGAGTACATATCTCCCTGTAGCATCATCGCGAACGATCTTGCCGGAATCAATAGTGATGACGCGTCGGCCCAGGGAGTCGATAACACCTTTATTGTGGGTGGTCAATACAACGGTCGTACCCAGATCGTTTATCTTTTTGAGTATCTGGACAATCTCGTAGGTGTTGATGGGATCAAGGTTGCCCGTTGGCTCGTCGGCGATGATGAGGTCCGGCTGGTTCACTATCGCGCGCGCGATAGCGATACGCTGTCGCTCCCCACCTGATAGCTCACTTGGGAAGTTCCACATCTTCTCCCGAAGGTCGACCAGGTCAAGTACATACGGCACATCACTTGCTATCTCTTCATCCTCCCTTCCCGCAGCCTCCATGGCGAATGCGATATTCTCGTACGCTGTTCTGTTCGGAAGCAGACGGAAGTCTTGAAAGACGGTACCTA
>SKIN01000033.1 GCA_007116405.1 Candidatus Kaiserbacteria bacterium
GTCGTAGGAGTCGAGGTCCTGTACGAATGAGAACGAGAGGCCGTAGTCCTCATTGAGGAGTGGATGCCGAACGGTCCTGATACCGGTCTCCTCCCATTGCTCGAATTCCTTGGTTGATCGTGCACGTTCCGCGTTGCGATAGCGCGCGCCCGACACAGCGGGACCAAGTAGCACCAAGCGTTCAACTTGCTCCGGGTGATCCAGTGCGTAGAGGCCCGCAACAAGGCCTCCCACCGAGTGTCCGAAGAGTGTGGCGCGACCCCTCCACCACGACTGTGCCTGCACCCACACCATGACCGTATCCAGGTCTTGGCGATACCCCGACGCAGTGAGGTTGGTGAACATTCCCCCACTCTCTCCAAGGCCATTGTACGCGTCAAAACGTACGACGGTGTACCCATGTGAGCGGAATACGTCTGCCACCGCCCCCTGTACCCTTCCCTCCATGGTCGTACGCGCGCTATGAAGCAGTATCGCAACAGGACTGTCCGCGTGTTTTGCGACGTCGACGACTGCGTGGATGTCCCCACCATCGGGGTGTGGTATGTGTACATACGCATGCGTGTGCGTGGAGAGACCGAACGTATTGATGATGACACTCTCTATGCGCTCCATGCGGTCTGCGCCTTCCGGATACCGTAGGCGCATGCGTGCGAAGAGGCGATGTGCGCGAGTGCTGTGAGCGGAGAGTATAGACAGCCCCAACAGGATGAAGATGATGCCCGGGACGAGTGGGAGCACGAAACCGATGAGTCCCACAGCGATACACCCGACGCCTATCACTCGTGCCTTTGTGCGTGTTCTTTTGTGTTCAGGATGTATACCCATAGTCGTTGCTTTGTATTATAACCCTTTGCAGTTGCTTGCGGGGCGATATCCCGCCGCAGCCGCCTCTTCTTTAGTGGAAAACCACACCATATTCTTCTCGGCTATCCGCTTTGCACCGGAACACCAAGGGAAATGGTACACCGAACCGTTCTTCGAGCCGACGTACTGCCCCTGTACCTGCGGGAGCGGTGTTGCAGACAAAGAAGCCGCTCCCACCTGCGCCACAGGGGTCGGGACTCGCGCTTCCGTCTTGGCGTTGCACAAGGAGACCTCTGCCGCGGGTGAAGCGTGCGAGAGCCGCCCAAGCCCGAATGCCAGACCCGCAAGGAGGGTTATCGCGAGCAACAACAAGGCGTCATGCACCTTGCGCGAATGCCACAGGTCTGGTATGGTGTATGCCACGGTAGGAACAGTATACCACTGGGTCCTATGTAAGAAATAGCACTACTATGGCACATAGAAAAGCGGGAGGGACCGCAAGAAACCTGCGAGATTCAAAGCCCAAGTACTTGGGTACCAAGCTGTACGCCGGAGAGAAAGCAAAGGCCGGAAGTGTCATCATACGCCAGCGTGGCACAAAGATACTGGCGGGTACGAACGTGGGGACCGGTACCGACCACACGCTCTACGCACTGAAAGAGGGCACCGTTTCATTCCGCAGTGTACGCAAGACTCGGTTCAATGGTACTACAGTTCGAAAGAAGGTAGTCGACGTTCAGTAAGACCCCTCGAAAAGACATATACATGAATAAAACAACCCCGCATACGTCGGGGTTGTTTTGTGCATAAGAATGCGGAGCGTAGCGTGCTTATGACTCCTTTACGAGTTCTATCGTGAGTGTCGCGCGGTCACCTCCCACTTCGACCGGCACCTCATGGTCGCCCACTTCATGAAGTGGGGCGTCAAGGAGTATCGAGCCCTCGGGAAGTTCAAGGTCGTGTTCATCTCGAAGCACTTTCTCTATGTCGTTCTGGCGGATCTTCTTGAAAAGGTGTCCCTGCTCGTCTGCTTTGACCTCAAGAACGATCGTGGTGTCTTTCAGTTCATCGAGCTTCTCTTTGAGTGCTGCCTTGCGTGCGTCTTCAGCAGCCTGAGCCGCTATGCGCTTCTTCTCGAGCGTGGCAACCTTCGCAGCGGTTGCCGGCTCGGCAAGCTTTTTCGGGAAAAGGAAGTTATTCGCGTATCCGCCCGAGACATCCACCACTTCATAACGGCGTCCCACGCGCGCTACATCCTGTAAAAGTATTACTTGCATGATTCTTTGATTAGTTGTTGCATACTACTCCATTTCCTCGCCTTCTTCAAGTGTCTGCACCTCCTCCGGCTCGGGCGCCTCCAGGACCCCGGTGAGCAGGTAGCGGACCGCGGCATCGAGCTGCGGGTCCCTGCCCTCCTCGTAATCGGCGAACGTTCGCTCGACGACGAGGTCGGGTGTAAGGCCGGTCTCGGAAAGCACAATTCCTTCAGGGGTACGCCACTGGGCCACAGTGATCTTCAGTGACGTCTCAGGTGTTACGTTGACCAACTCTTGTACCGAGCCCTTGCCATACGTCTGCTCGCCTATAAGGACCGCCTTGTCGTGATCTCGGAGTGCGCCCGCGAGTATCTCCGATGCTGAAGCCGAGCCGCCGTCGATCAGTACGGCAATACGCCATGACGGTTTGCTTATATCGGTGCCGCGGGCACGGCGGATTACAGGGTCTCGCTTGGCACCAAAGTCTTCGATGACCACTGCCTTGCCCAGGGGCAAGAACCAGCCCGCCATGTCGATCGCAGCCTCTAGGTAGCCTCCGGGGTTGCCGCGCAGGTCAATGATGAGCTTGTCACTGTCGCTTCTTACGAATGTGCGTAGTGCCGCACCCATTTCGCGGACCGCAGTACCGCCGAAGTTGTAGAGGGATATGACAAAGATGTCGTCCGATCGCATTTCCGCATCAAGTGTCGGCACCTCGATGATCTGACGTACGACCGGTATCGTTAGGAATTCCTGCTCCCCTTCGCGCGCGATGGTAAGGACCACCTCAGTACCGACCTGTCCGCGAATGCGGGATACTGCGTCGTCAATGGTCATATTCTTGGTCCCTTCACCATCGACCTCGAGTATCAGGTCACCACTTCGCAAACCTGCTGCTTCACCCGGTGTCCCATGAAGCGGTGCGATCACAGTCAGTATTCCATTCCGCATCCCTATTTCGATACCCACGCCACCGAAGACACCCGATATGTCTTCCTCAAAACTACGAGCTTCGCGGGGCGGGAGAAATACGGTGTATGGGTCGCCGTAGCTGTTTGCAAGACCGGTGATGAGTCCCCAGAGCTTATCTTCGTCAGTCACACCATCAGAAGCGCTCACATGTTTTTCCTCAAGGATGTGCCACGCTCTCCAAAGAGGGGCAAGGTCGATGTTCTCGGGGGGTGTCTCAGGCACCGCAAATATGGTAGCGATACCAGCCATCCCCTTCCCGCCGAGTACCGCCCCGACGAAGAATGCGAGTACGAGTGCAAGCACTATCGTACCCGGCCCCCATGTGCGCTTATGTTCATTCATGAGGTACATGGTACCAAGGATATGCGTGGGTGAGAAGGCATGTACTATCCACCGCGCGTGTGCTGCGGTCCCGCATCTTCACGTTAGATACTGGTATACTGTGCACATGCTACAACGTCATACACACGGTGACATTACATGGGTAAACCTCCTTTCCCCCACACCCGAAGAGGTGCGTTCGGTGATGGACGAGTTCTCTTTGGACCCGCTTATCGCCGATGAGCTCATGGTTCCGTCGGTGCGCAGTAGGGTCGACGCGCGAGATGAGTACTTCTACCTTGTCCTCTACTTCCCCGCATTCAAGGACCTGCACGAGATAGCCGGCACCCCGACCGAGCTCGATATCATTGTCGGGAAACACTGGATCATCACCACACAGTACGGTACGGTCGACCTCTTGCATCGCTTTGTGAACCGCTTCGACGTTGACGCACTCCTCGAGCGGGATGCCATGCGCGAGCACGCGGGTCTCGTCTTTGTGCAGATGTTATCGGAATTTTACACATCACTGCACGACGAACTCGCCAATGTTGGGGTACGCATCGATTCGGCAGAGGAGCATATATTTGGAGGCAATGAGAAGGAGATGGTCGAAGAGCTCTCGAAGATCAGCCGGCATCTGCTCAATTACTCACAAGCGCTCGACGGTCACGATGCCATGCTGCAGAGCGTGGTCACACCCGGTGTCGCGCTCTTTGGGTATGAGTATGCTCGCCACCTTCGAAGCATTGTTGGTGAGTATGAACGCCTTGCGAATGTCGTCCGTTCCAACCGTGCCATACTTAACGAGCTGCGCCAGACCAACGATTCGCTCCTCACGACCAAGCAGAACGAGCTCATGAAGATGTTCACGATACTGGTCTTTGTCACGTTCCCGCTCACGCTCTTCACCAACATCTTTAGTATGCGTACGGACCACAACCCCATCATCGGTCATCCGTGGGACTTCTGGATAATCGTAGGCATCATGCTCTCAGCAGCGGTCGCATTCTTTGCGTATTTCAAACATAAACGCTGGTTGTAACGCCCCGTCAGGGCACTTCCCCGGTCATTCGTTCTCCTATATACTCTCCACATATGTTTCCGCTTACCCTCGGTATCACCGACCCGGCGAAGGACGCACGACCGCCCCTAGTCTTCCACAACACCCTCACGAGAAAGAAAGAACGCTTCTCTCCTGTTAAGGACGACCATGTCCGCATGTACAACTGCGGACCGACCGTTTACGACTTCGCGCACATTGGCAACCTCCGGTCGTACGTCTTCGCTGACATCCTCAGGAGAACACTTCATTTGAACGGTTACAAAGTGATGCAGGTCATCAACATTACCGACGTCGGTCACCTGGCTTCCGATGCCGACGATGGAGATGACAAGATGACGTTGGCTCTCAAGCGTGAAGGTAAACCCCTCACCCTCGAGGCAATGAGGGAGGTTGCGAACACTTACACGGAAGCGTTCCTTGAGGACCTGACCGCCCTCAACATCAAACATCCGAGTGCCCTGCCCCGCGCGAGCGAGCATATACGAGCGGACATCGCCCTCATCGAAACCTTGATACAGAAAGAGTACGCATATCGTACGGCAAGCGGTGTCTACTTTGACACCGTCCGCTTCAAAGGCTATGGCAAATTGGGCGGCATCGATATCGAGAAGTTGAAGGAGGGTGCCCGCGTCGCGGTCAATGAAGAAAAAAGGAGCCAAAGTGACTTTGCCCTGTGGAAGCGTAACGATGACCTTGGGTGGGACAGCCCGTGGGGGAGAGGCTTCCCCGGTTGGCACATTGAGTGTTCCGCGATGGCGATGGAGTATCTTGGGAAAGAGATCGATATCCATACCGGTGGTGTCGACCACATCGGTACGCACCACAACAATGAGATAGCCCAGAGTGAGGCGGCAACCGGTAAGCCGTTCTCGCGTTTTTGGCTCCACAATGCACACGTATTGATGGAAGGCACCAAAGTGAGCAAGTCACTCGGTAACACCGTCAAACTTCGACAGCTGAAGGAGCACGGGTTCCATCCACTTTCCTACCGTTACTGGCTGCTCACGGGTCACTATCGCCGGCAGATGAACTTTAGTTTCAATGCGCTTGAGGGCGCGCAGACGGCGTTGCGCAGACTGCAGCGTACATTCGCGGAAGAGTTCGGAGGTGCGCGCGGCGGCCGTGTGTCTGAAGCCTACGCTCTGCGATTCCTTGAGGCGATGAACAACGACATGGACACACCTAAGGCACTCGCTATTCTCTGGGACCTGGTAAAAGATGCTGAGGTGGCAAAAGCGGACAAGCGAGCCACCCTGCTCCACTTTGACCGTGTGCTTGGTCTTGGCCTCAAGGACCTTGCGCAGAGCCGAGAGTCGCGTGTTGCGGTAGACATACGGCGTGAGGAGGTTGATGACCTTCCCGACCCCATACGCGCGCTTGTTGACGAGCGTGAGAGAGCGCGACAGGAAAAAGAATGGCAACGTGCCGATGACCTTCGCAAGGAACTTACGGAACAAGGGTATCACCTCGAGGACACTCCGACCGGCCCGAAGGTGACGCGGGTATAATAAGTAGGTAAAATAAAGAACGCTGACCTGCGGTACGGTCAGCGTTTTGCTACACCCAAATAGCGGGCGATGAGTGGCGTGAGTGGGGGCTCAATGGTGAGTGTGAGCAGTATCACCCACATACCGACCGCAAAGACAAAGCCAACGTCTACCAAACCGACTGCAAATGCAATAAGAATAAGGACTGCCGGAATCGCACCCGTCTCACGGATAAACGACAGAAAAAGTGCCTCACGCCAGGAGAGTATTGAAGTCCCGCTGCTCATCCAAGGCAGGAGCGTGGTGAAGACCACTGCGGGACGTATTACAAACATGAAGATGAGCGCCGCTGCTATGCCAACACCGGCTGTAGTAACGAGTAGGTCGAGAGGAACAAGTATGCCGAGAAGAATGAAGACAACCGGTTTCATGAAGTCGTCGATCACGCGAGTGAACGATGCGCGTACAACTTCTGTCCCCACCTGAACATTGAACATGAGTCCGGCCACAAATGCGGCAAGGAAACCGGAACCGGCGACAATCGAACCAAGAGCAAAGGTGAAGATGGGTATTGTCAAAAAGAGCGCGAGGTCAGACCAATGTACCGTACGTATTGATGCACCCCAAACACTAAGTATCTTTGCACCTAAGAGCCCTACCAAAGTACCCCAAACTAATTCAAGAGCAAAGCTCTCGAGTATAGACCGAGCAAAGAGTGGTGCAAGACTTCCATCCATAGCCACAGATCCTGCTGCGACACTCAGAGCGCCAATGAGGAAAAAGCGCGTCAGTATCGTTCCTGCCACATCATTCACAGCACCCTCCGACACTGCCACATCGCGCAAGAATGGTCTGCGGAACGTCAAACGGTCAAGTGTACCCGTGATCGCTGACGGGTCCACGGATGCTAGTATTGCCGCAAGCACCAACAGAGCGACTACTGACACCTGCAGGTCAAACAGACCGACGAGACCGGCAAGGACATACGTGAAAAGTATTACCGTGAGAATGGTACCAGCGAGTGAGAGTGCGACGATTGGGGTAAAGAATTTTCGAAAATTCTTCATCGGTATGGCTATCGCACTGGCAAAGAGAATGAAGGCAGCCAAAAGTTCAACTATGACCCTCAAGTTGCTGAGATCTTGCATGATGGGTGCATACAACAACGGCTGCAGAGCCATACCGAAAATGATGGCCCAAACGTAACTTGGAACAGCGACGCATGGAGCAAGTCGCTTAAGACCGTATGCTACCACCACAAGAAGCGGAAGCACCAAGAACAGGC
The DNA here is from genome assembly GCA_007116405.1 of Candidatus Kaiserbacteria bacterium. Lineage (GTDB taxonomy): Bacteria > Patescibacteriota > Minisyncoccia > Phycocordibacterales > UBA12088 > UBA12088. Next base: position 7,195 of record SKIN01000033.1, read on the forward strand.
TCCCGGTGCCCTTTTCAAAAAGCTCTCTCAGCCAGTTCATTTCAGGTCGCTGGACCAGGCACGACAATCCTACCGCCACCGCAAGGAAAAGCACGTACGGACCGAACTTCTTTATGAGGTTCATAGGTAACTATACGATATAGTGTACGGCAGGGTCAGATAATGACAAAACGAGTTATACAGTCTTAGCCAATACTGTAACGCATACGTACCTCGCGCTCGATCTCATCTTTCGGTCGGGCGTGTGTCTTCGCAGAAAGCTGTTTGATGTATGTTGCGCGTTCTGTACTCCCCTTAGGGTAGTTGAGGGTCTTGATACTGAAGGGTCGTTGAGGTGTGCCGTTGGCGAGCATACGAATGTATGCGTGACGGTTCTCGATGTTCATGATGTCCTGCATCTCAAAGACGGGAGCAAGGTGTGTCTCGAGGAACTTCGCATCCTCAGTGCCTACCCGGAATATGGCCATGGAACCGACGTTACCGAAGACCGCATCGCGTATTCCCTCGTCCAGTTGAGCGATGAATTGGTGTGCGATATTGAGAGAGAGTTTGTACTTTCTGGCCTCTGAGAGTATCGCCGATATCGAGTTCGTGGACACATTCTGGAATTCATCTATGTACAGATAGAATGGCGGAAGGTCGCTAGCAAGCGCATCTACGCGCGACAGTGCTGCCATAAGCATTTTCCCTACGAGCACCATGCCGAGCAGATTAGCGTTAATGTCCCCCAGTCTTCCTTTGGAAAGGTTGACCAACAGTATTTTACGGTTGTCCATCACCTCCCTCATTTTGAATGCCGATTTCTGCTGGGCAATGATGGGGCGCATGATGTCGTTTGCCGTAAAGATATCAAACTTGTTCGTGATGTATGGAACGATGTTCGCAAGCGACGCCTCTCCCTGAGCCTTGGTAGCTATCTCTCGCCAGAATTGGTTGACGATCGGATTCTGACTTCGTGATAGTTTGACCTCGCGGTACTTTGCGTCGGCAAGGACGCGGGAGATGTCGAGCATGGTGCATCCTGTCGATGGATCTTCCATCACAAGCGCCGTTGCGTTTCGGAAGTACTGCTCAAACGCAGGGCCCATGCTCTCCGGTGAACCGGAGTAGAGCTTTTTAAATATTGAGAAGAGTTCGTTGATGACGAACGTCTTTTGTTCCGGAATACGAGGGTCGTACTCAAGCATGTTCAAACCAAGGACATGCTCGGTGTTTGCTGGATCGAAGTAGATCACATCCTTAAACCGTTCCTCGGGAATGTTCGAAAGAATATCCTCAATGTCATTGCCGTGCGGGTCAATGAAGCAGACGCCGTGACCATTGTCGATATCCTGTTTGATAAGTGTTCTGAGAAAACCGCTCTTACCGGTGCCGGTCTGACCGATGACATAGAGGTGCCGAAGGCGATCTTCGTCAGTGAAATGTATCTCGGTTTCTACTCCTCGGTACGAGTTAATGCCGAGCACGGTGCCAGACTGTGGGAGACCGATAGGTGCTGGTGCGACCGCCGCTTGCAGGCGTTTGAGCTGCGGTATTCCCCCCACCGCATGTGTTGGGAAGTGCAAGAGCGTGGTTATCTCTCGTACGGAAAGGTACATGGAGGTCTCGTGATCGTATTCACGGAACATGAACTTCTTTGCCCGGACAGCCGCTTTTTTGCCTGTTGGAAATTCAAACTTTAAGCGGTTGCCAGAGGTGTTGTTGAATTGATTGTGACTTGAGACGATGTCAGAAAGAATGGCCTTGGCACGAGCTTCGGTCGGTGCACTGCCGATAATGCGGAGGTTTACCGCTCCAATAGGGGTCGCTATCTTATTGTGAACCTGGTCAATAGTTTCCTGGTCAACATGTTTTTGGGCAAGATCGTCCGTGTCTGCTTTCTTCTTTTGAACAAATAAGTCCCTAAAAGTCTTTGCGAACTCTCCGCCGATACCCTCCGGGGTGTCCCTGAGTGCGTCGCGGAGCTTCATCCCTTTCTCGAGTTTTTCAAGCACCGCTTTATAGCGTTTGTTGTATCGGGGACCTGCAGGGTTCACGATGAGCTGTAGCGCGGCACCCTCACCGACTGGTGCGAGCTTCGTGAAAGAATTAATGAGCACCGCGAGCGGGTCGTGGTCGAATGATTCGTAATCCTTGAGGGGAAGGATAGGGTCTTCTTCGAGCGTCGCATATGCGACTGCCGTCTCACCGTCATGGAGGAAGACATTATAATCCTCAGGGGCGTAGTGCGCGCGCGCCTTTGGGAATGCCGCAAGAAGCTGCTTTTCAAAGAGGTGCTCTTTATCTTTCGGTACGGCAACGTAGAATACAATGTCTTCCCGTTCACTTGAGACCGCTATTTCAAGCGCAAAGTATCTGTCCTTGTCCGTTTCTATCTCATTGTCCATCGCGAACATGCCCAGGTAGAACTGTTCCATGGCACTGATGACCTCACTGATAGGGCGTTCGGCACTCGGCCCAGTCATCTCCGGCAATGTCACTTCGAAAAGAGTCTTGTTAAGAACATTGTACAAAGTACCCTTCTCTCGTATATCAGGGGCAGAATAGCCATGAGTGACGTATTGGACCAATGCGCGATGGAAGTCGTCTTCCAGGTGTGGATTGCCCACCTCCGCGGCGACCATCATCGCATTCTTGACTCCCTTCTCTGCGACGACGTGGAGCAGCTCCTGGACCGCTTCATCGTCATCGTCGGGTGGCAGGTCCAGCGCGAATGCTTCGACCTCTCCACGCGCCATCCGGTTACCCTCGTGCAAGACCTCCTCAGGCGGCTTCGTCTTGTATTGCTGGAGTGTCTCGTACGTGGTCGCCTCTCGCTCGGGGTTATGTCCCATTTCAAGGAGCTTTCGTTCACGCTCCGCTATTTCTGCACGCAAGAACTCTATCTCCTCCTCGGGAGTGCGAAACCCTCTTTCTTTTGCTTCACCAGCGGACGAAGCACTGAACGGTTCAGGCATATGTGCATAGTATACCCCGCCCCTGCCGTGCGGTCGTAGCCCTGCATCAACACCATGGTGGATAGCAGTAGTCCTTACCTTTTGTTGTAGTTCACACTTCGCTTGTAGGTATCGAGGTGAGTGAGCGCGATGCCGGTGCCACGGGCGACACAAAGCGGTGCGTGGTCGGCAAGCGTAGCACGGACGCCGGTGCGACGGAAGATGAGTTCAGGAAGGTTTCGCAATTGTGAGGTGCCGCCGGTCATAGTGATGCCGCGGTCGATGATGTCAGCGGCAAGTTCTGGCGGCGTCTCCTGAAGGACGACCTTGATGGCACCGACCATCTCACGCAACTCCTTTGCTATCGCTTTCACCACTTCATTGGTCGACACCTCCGCTGTCTGAGGCAGGCCGGATATGACGTCACGCCCCTTCACGGTCATCGTGAGTTCTTCACGCAACGGGAGCGCGGAGCCGATACCTATTTTTATCTCCTCGGCCATCTTTTCACCTATTGCAATGTTGTGGTGACGCTTCACATGGTCCTGTATAGCGCGGTCGAGTCTGTTGCCCGCACACTTCACCGACGTCGAAGCGACGATGCCGCCGAGTGATATCACAGCGACGTCAATAGTCCCTCCCCCGATGTCGGCGATGATATGTCCTCGGGGTTCTTGTATGGGTATGCCCGCGCCGATGGCCGCAAGGACCGGTTCTTTCACTACATACGCGCTCCTCGCACCGGCTTTCACGGCAGCTTCCACGACCGCACGACGCTCGGTCGATGTGACGCCAGCAGGCACGGAGAGTACCACTTCAGGACGGAACAGATTGAACTTGCCAAGCGCTTTTTTCATGTAGTAGGAGAGCATTATTTCAGTCACACGGTAGTTGGCGATGACGCCATCCTTCATGGGGCGATAGGCGACAATGGTGTCCGGCGTGCGCCCTATCATCACCTTTGCGTCGGCGCCGACAGCGAGTATCTTCTTGTCCTCGAGCGAGACTGCCACGACCGAAGGTTCGTTCAGCACCACCCCTTTTTCCGGGACGTAGACCAGAGTTGTGGTAGTACCCAAGTCGATACCGAGTTTGGGAAATAATCGTAACATGTAGCACCCAGCATATACGCAAAAAGGCGCATACGCCAGCTGGCGATACGCCGTCATCGTGGTCCCCTGGTCCTGGTGCACTAGAGCACAAAGATGAACATCAGAATGGCAACTACCACGAGCACGCCGGCCAAACCGAATGCAATGACCCCTTTCCTTGTCGTATCATCATCCATGACCTACACAGTATACCATGGTCGTCTCAACCCCAAGCGTGCCATGTGTACAAACAGGGGGTGTGGTACAATACCCGCCATGAATGAACAAGGAAGTATGTACTTCGAGATACGAGGTGGCAAGAAATTGTCCGGGTCTATCGACGTAGACACGAGTAAGAATGGCGCAATGGCCCTTTTTGCCGGTGCCCTGTTGAACAAGGCCCCGACGACGCTCCGCCGGGTTCCCCGCATCGAGGAGGTCTTTCGCCTCATTGAGGTGCTGGAGAGTATCGGCGTGCGTGTCGTGTGGAAGAAGAACGATATCACCATCGTTCCCCCGGAAACCTACGATCTCGCCGCGCTCAACGTCGAGTCCGCGCGGAAGACACGCAGCATCATCCTTTTCATCGGTCCTCTCTTGCACCATGTCGCGAAGTTCTCACTGCCTCATTCCGGTGGTTGCCGTTTAGGAAGCAGGACGGTGCGTCCTCACTTCTACGCACTGGAACGTTTTGGTGTACATATCACGACGCAAGATGATGCATGGCGAGTGTCGCGTGAGAAACTCAAGCCCGCCGAGGTCATCATGTATGAATCGAGCGATACCGCGACAGAGAGTGCGCTGATGGCTGCGGCATGCATTCCCGGCACGACCACTATCAAGTACGCATCGGCAAATTACCAGGTGCAAGAATTGTGTTTTTTCCTCGAGCACTGTGGTGTGCGTATTGAAGGCATCGGCACTACGACGCTTACCGTACACGGTGTTCGCTCCATCAACACACCCGTCGTATATGAGCTGGCGGAAGATCCGATCATTGCCATGTTCTACGTTGCCGCTGCCGCCGTGACACGTTCAAGCATCACGATACGGCGCGCACCCATCGACTTTCTTGAACAGGAGTTATTGGTGCTTGAGAAGATGGGTTTTCGATATGATATCGTTCGCCAGTACAAGGCACGCAACAAGAGGACACGACTCGTCGATATCAAGACACACCCTTCGGTACTCGTGGCGCCCGCAGACAAGATACACGCCCGGCCGTACCCGGGGCTTAACATGGACAACCTCCCGTTCTTTGCTGTCATCGCGACCCAAGCAAAGGGTACGACACTCATACACGACTGGATGTACGAAAAGCGCGCCATCTACTTCACCGAACTCGACAAGCTCGGTGCAGAGACGATGTTGGCCGACCCGCACCGCATCTATATCGAGGGTCCCGCTGCGCTCCGCCCCGGAGAGCTCATGACCCCGCCCGCCCTGCGCCCCGCGGTCGTGCTCCTTGTTGCCATGCTAGCCGCCCCCGGCCGCTCCGTTCTTCGTGACGTGTATATCATCAACAGAGGATACGAAGACATCGCTGGCAGACTGCGCTCTATCGGCGCCGACATAACGGTGGGACATCTGTAGTCCTTTCGTTTTTCTACAAGACAACACTACGTTTGTACGGTCAAGACCTTTCGTACGTGTGGTACAATTGCCCGTGATGTACACGGTAGAGGTCATACCTGTCGCCCGAGGTACGGGGGCTGATACGCTGACGTATTTCAGTGCTATAGCATACGAGCGTGGCGCGGTGGTGTCTGTACCTGTCCGCACCAAAGACATGCCGGCCATTGTCGTGTCGTGTGACCCGGTGCGTAATGTGAAGGCGCATGTACGCCGGAGTGAATTCGCGTTACGGAAACTCAAAAGGCAACACGGACGTATGCTGGTCACCCCTGAGTTCGTTCATGCGGCACGAACGACAGCGCAGTACTACGGTGCGAGCGTCGGTGCTGTTCTGTTTGGATCCATCCCCCGTTCTCTGCTCTCCCTCGACACACTGCCAGAAACGTCAGTGCGTGAAGATCGGCCCCGGATGCGCGGCTTCATCATTCCTCGCTTGTACCAAGACCTTGCTGAGGGGAGGCAAGAGCTGTATCGAACGACCGTCCGTGAGTCATTTGCCGCCGGCGGTTCGGTGTTCATCCTGGTGCCGACCGTCGCGGACGCGGAGAGGGTGTTTACTGAGCAGCGAAACGGTATCGAGTCGTATGCCCACATTCTGCATGGCTCACTTTCTCGAAGGACACAACAGACGGTCATGAAAGACCTACTTGCCTCCAAACACCCGGTGCTTATTGTGGGAACGGCGTCATTCCTTTCGGTACCTCGGCGCGACCTCGTGAGCGTCCTTGTTGAGCGAGAAGGTTCATCGCTGTATCGCTCCCGCACCAGACCGTTCGTTGACGCGCGCATATTCGCGCATGAATTTGCTGCCGCACTCGGAGGACAACTCTTTTTCGCTGACCTTCCCTTGCGTATCGAGAGTGTTTACCGAAAAGAGACCGGTGAATACGAAGAAGTCGTCTCCGGTCAGCATCGTATGCATTTCAAAACAAAGGCGACGCTGCTCAACATGCAGGGGGTCGCAACCGCTTCAAAGAAAGTGTTCCGGGCGGTCTCACATGACCTGCTTGAGCGGATACGGGTCGCGCGTGACAATGGCGGGAGAAGCTTTCTCTATGTCGCCCGCAGAGGGCTTTCGCCGGTCACCCTGTGCAGAGACTGTGGCGCGGTGGTGACGTGTAAAGAGTGCGATGCGTCTGTGGTCCTCCATAAAGGAAAAGAAGAGAATTATTTTCTCTGCCACTCGTGCGGAGCGATGCGTCATGCCCGAGAGCGGTGCAAGGCGTGTCATAGTTGGCGGCTTGAGGCATTCGGTATCGGTACCGAACTCGTGGAGCGGGAATTCGCTGCCACGTTGCCTGAAGGGAGTGTCTTTGTCCTTAGTGCGGATACCGCGCGAACACATGCGCAAGCAAAGCGTATTGTGGAGGAGTTCTATAAGACCCCCGGGGCGGTCCTTGTGGGGACGGAGCTTGCGCTCCCCTACCTCACTAAGCATGTGCCCGTCGTCGGTGTCGTGTCACTCGATGCGCTCCTCTCACTTGCAAGCTGGAACATATACGAACGCATCGCCTCTACGCTCACACGTCTGCGTGAGCTTGCGGGTGAAGAACTCATTGTACAAACGAGGCGTCCTGAAGCCGACATATTACAGCGCATCTTAAAAGGTAATTTCAGCGGGTACTACCGGAGTGAGTTGCGGGCACGAAAGATGTTGGGGTACCCTCCTTACACGGTCATCATCAAGGTTTCTGTGCTCGGCAATGAACAAGCGGTCCGCGAGCAGATGACACTTGCGCAGGAAGTGTTACAGCCCTACGACCTCGTGACGTTCTCCCGCCTTATCAAGGCGCCGCACGACAAGTACCAGCTGCACGGTTTCATTCGGGTGGCGCGTGAGTCGTGGCCGGACGACGCACTGTGCGAGCGACTGCGTTCACTTCCTCCCCAGTACACCATCACGGTTGACCCCGATAGTATATTGTAGGTTTTCAAACGTCCTTCCTTTGTGTATAGTCCAGCGTATGAAAGAGATAGTCCAAGTTGGCCATGACGTATTGCGGAGACGCGCGGATACGGTACCGGTGGCGGATATCACCGGATCCGACATCAAGCGCATCATCGCAGATATGAAGGAGGCCCTCGACGCGGAGCCTGACGGCGCCGCACTCGCTGCTCCGCAAATAGGAGTGCCGCTTCGTATATTCATCATATCTGAACGTGTATTCGGTCGCGATAGTGACCATCCTGATTCAACCAAGGACCCGCATTTCGTGTTCATCAACCCCACCATCATCAAGCGGTCGCGACGCAAGCGTGTGGTCGACGAAGGCTGTCTTTCCGTGCGTGGTCGATACGGTAACATCGAACGACACACGAATGTGACCGTCGAGGCCTATGACGAGCTCGGACGAAAGTTTGTCCGAGGTGCGGGTGGGCTCCTTGCGCAAGCATTTCAGCATGAGACCGATCACCTCGAAGGCACCCTCTTTATTGATGGTGCGAATGAGACATGGGAGATCGATGTACCAAACCGTCCCCGCATATCCCCTGATGCATGACCCGTTCTACGCCTACGATCGCCTTTTTTGGGACACCGGAACTCGCGGTGTGGGTACTCGAGGAACTCGAGCGAGCCGGTATTCGCCCCGCGCTTGTCGTCACGGCTCCTGACCGACGGGCTGGTAGAGGGCTCACCCTCTCCCCTCCACCTACCAAGGTGTGGGCTGATGCTCATGATGTAGCCGTGCTCCAGACGGCGTCATTGAAGGACCGCGCTGCTGTGCCGGAACTTGCGAATACGGAATGGGACCTTTTCATCGTCGCCGCGTACAACATCATCTTGCCCGAGTGGGTTCTTGCTCTGCCTCAGCGTGGGGTACTCAATGTGCACCCATCACTCCTGCCGAAGCTGCGGGGTCCCTCGCCGGTCCGCTCAGCGATACTCCGCGACGAACGTGACGCGGTGGGCGTGACAGTGATCGCACTCGACAAAGAGGTGGACCACGGCCCTATCGTGGCACAGGCCACAGTGGACCTCCCGGAGTGGCCGGTGCGTGGCCGCCTCCTTGATGAGATACTCTTTCGTGAAGGTGGTAGATTGCTCGCCGAAGTGGTTCCTCTATGGCAGAAGGGTGAGATACCCCCCGAGGAGCAAGACCACAGCCTTGCCACGCACACGACCCGGTTCAAAAAAGAAGACGGCGAACTCGATCTCTTCGGTGACCCGTACCACACCTACCTGCAGTACTGTGCTATGGATGGCTGGCCCGGAACATTCTTCTTTGTCGATGACCAAGGGAAGCGAGTTCGCATTAAAGTGGGCGAAGCGTCATTCAAAGACGGCGTGTTCTCCATTGAGACTGTTATACCGGAGGGCAAGAAAGAAACGCCCTGGGAAGCCGTGCGTACGCGCTACGGGATGTAACGTAATGTACGGTGTTGCTGTTATGCGTCACCCTGTGTCATCGCCTTGATCTGTTGGGCTCCCTTCATGAACTTGTGCTGTCGCTTATGCTTGTCGACTCGGAGAGACTGCAGGATGTCGTCTTTCACCTTGTCGATACCCTTTTCATGGGTCTTCTCAAACTTGGATGATCGGTATATCTTTCCTGCGACTTCAAGGGTGACTTCAGCGTAGCACACGTCTCCCTTCTGGTGGTGCGTATCCTTTTTGAATTCGATATCACACACACTTGCTTCCAACTCCTCTTCGTTGATGAGTTTTCCGAAAGCGTCAACCTTTGCCATTGCATAATCACGCAACGTGTCATCCGGTTCCATGTCGGTGAACTTGATGTTTATCTTCATACTCGTGTTGGTTAATGATAAAGCTGGTCAATTGTCGTTACCAGGGCCTTTGCCGTAGTGCTCACTAATGTAGGCAATGATATCGTCGGACTCATACATATGCACATCACGGTCTGTGTCGACCAAGAACGGCACTTGCAGGTTTCCCCCGAGCGTTAGCACCGTGTCCCTGAACTCCGGGTTCGTGGCGACGTCTCGGATCTCGTGAGGAATACCCCCACCGTCCAAGTAGGCCTCAACCTTTCGGCAGTACGGGCATTGGGGGGATGTGTAGAGCTGTAGCATGGGATCGTTTGATTATGGTGTAACAGGTCGTTCGTAATGCCCCATCAGGGTTGTTGACTCTATGACATGGCCTTCCATGGCACTAAGGACATCGCTCTTTGTCGACCCCTCGGGGAGTGTAAGCATGGTATCAAGGGCAAACACCTTAAAGAGGTAGCGATGGGAACCGCTCGGCGGGCACGGTCCTCGGTATCCGAGCGTACCCCACGAGTTCATACCCGGAACACCGTCACCCACATCCCCCTCCCCGATGCGTTCAAGGTCACCGGGGATGTTGAACTGTACCCAGTGGTCCCAGACACCACCCGGCGCGTCGGGGTCCTCGACGATGATGGCGAGGGACACGGTGCCATCAGGTATGCGGTCTATTGCAAGCGGTGGCGAAGTGTCCTCACCATCGCAGGTGTATTTCATCGGCATGATCGCTTCATGCTCAAAGGCGGGTGAGCGGACGAGCATGTCGGTGTTCTCGGTCATAGTCTTTTGTGTTCCATGGTCGAGAAGGTAGATAAAGATACCTGCGACGAGCAGAAGGCCGAGGCCCTGCAACGTCCATGCTACCTTCTCCATACCCATAGTATACACTCGTTTACACGAGCTTCATACGTGCAAGAATGTGGCGTGCGTGAGCGCTACGAACGGCGCTTGAGTAGGGGGTATACTTTCGAAAAATGGCTCAGCTCTGCAGGCTGGTTCCGCATGCCGTGGCGTATCACCCAAGCGGTGTGCGGGGATATCTCCTTTGAACACCAAGACAACACCAGACTCCTAGCCCTCTCGGGATCCTCCTTCATAAGGTCATTTACGTTGTTGCCCACACTTTTTTGCACGAAACGCTCCGGGTCGGAGTGTAACGCATTCAGGATGGTCGTGTATCCGCCAAAGTGTATTAGGGCGACCGTGCTTTTGCGTGCCCACGGGAGGCGCATACGCACACCTTCGCTTGCAAGCCGTCGTACGTGCACACTCGGGTCCCTGCTCCACACGAGCATCATGCGGAGGGTTTCCTGCGGATGCGCCTCAAGGAGTGGTCGAATCGCAAACTCCCCGGTAAAGCGTTGCGTGAGTTCGTAGATGAACTCCCTGCTCTTTTCCCTGTCCTCGAGCGCGTGTCGTTCCATGTACCGGCTTATCGGCCATAGCCACCAGCCGTGCGTGAACATGCCCGTGCTTGTTTCGAGCTTCGGTCCGAGTATGCGTGTGAAGGTGCGCAGGTTCTTCGCATGATCGTCTCCCAGAGTTGCCTCAAGTGCGTCCGCAAAGATATCTTGCCGCTCAAAGAAACCCGCATCGTCGATACGAGTCCTGACGGCATGGACGAATGCGTTCACA
>SKIN01000030.1 GCA_007116405.1 Candidatus Kaiserbacteria bacterium
AGTGCTGCGGTGTCGTTGCTCGATGTGACTGAACGAATGGTGAATGTACGATACTCTTCCTTTCGAGCGACCCCAGCCTCAACCACCGTCATGACGCCAACCATGTCGGTACCTGCCAAATGCGCCACGTCGTACGCCTCAATGCGCACCGCTGATGAACCACTCGCTCGGCGATGCTGCTCCCTCTTCATGAGCGAAATGTCGTTGATGTGACGCAGAGCAAACAGCTGCCGCTTCACGACCCCAGCCGCCTCAAACTCTTTGCGCTGTGCGTATCGACGCATGTCACGTTCGAGTGTGGTGAGCAACCGCTGCTTCTTTCCTTCAAAGAACAGCATGATATGGCGTATGGTCCGCGAATACTCACGCGGTGACTCGACTGACGGATACACTCCAATTGATTCGTTGAAACGCAGACGTGCGTCTCGCTTTGCGCGCAGCTCATCTACCGGTCGAGCGGTGTCGTAGTATGGAAAGATCTTCCGTATCAGGCGCATGGCCTCTTTGAGCTGCAGTGCATGGGGGAAAGGACCGTACACGGGGAGAGGTGGGGCGTCGATGTCGACATGGGCTGCACCGGTCAGTGTACTGAGGCGTGTCGTTACGTCCTTGCCGCGCATCAGAAGCACGCGGGGGTAGGTCTCATGCTTGGTGATGACGACATACAGAAAGCTCTTGTCATCTTTGTCTCTTGTATTGAATGGAGGTTTCAGCTCCTTGATGAGATGGGCCTCTAATATCAGTGCCTCGAGTACGGAATCGGTGACACGATGCTCGACGCGTATCGCCTCATCTACCATACGCACCATGTGCGCACCTCGTGTCGCTGCAAGGTCAGCGCCAAAGTAACTGCGTACCCTGTCACGCAATGATGTCGCTTTACCGACATAGAGGACCGCGCGCTTTTTGCCGACAAAAAAGTACACCCCCGGTGTGTCGGGAAGCGTCTGTACACTCTTGTGGTCACGCTTCATGGTACCGTCTTTACGCTACGAACCGAGCACGCGCTTCAAGTACTTACCGGTGTGTGAGCCCTTGGTGCGAGCCACTGCCTCGGGCGTACCCTTGGCGATGAGCTTGCCTCCACCTACCCCACCTTCCGGGCCGATGTCGAGTATCCAGTCTGCGTTCTTGATGATGTCCATGTTGTGTTCTATGAGCACCACGGTATTGCCGCGGTCAACCAGCGTGTTCAATATGTCGAGCAACTTCTGCACGTCGTCGTAGTGCAGTCCTATCGTAGGCTCATCGAGTAGGTATATGGTCTTATGTGTATTCGGACGAAAGAGCTCGCTCGCAATTTTGACCCGTTGTGCTTCTCCGCCTGAAAGCGTGTTCGCGGCTTGCCCCAACTCCAGATACCCGAGGCCGACATCCATAAGTGTCTGCAGGCGGTCTGCTACTTGCGGAATGTCGCCAAAGAAACCGAGTGCTTCCTCAACACTCATTTCAAGGATGTCGAAGATGTTCTTCTTTTTGTAGCGCACCTCAAGCGTCTCCTTCATGAACCGCTTGCCATTACAGACATCACACGTGACATAGACCGTTGGAAGGAAGTGCATTTCGACGGCGATGGTTCCATTTCCCTGACATGCTTCACAGCGCCCTCCGCCCCTGTTTGTGGGGACGTTGAACGAGAATCTCCCCGGCTTCCAGCCACGCGCGCGGGCTTCTTCAGTGGCCGAAAAGAGGTCGCGAATATAGGTCCACGCTCCGGTGTAGGTGGCTGGGTTGCTGCGTGGCGTGCGGCCTATCGGGCTCTGGTCCATCAAAACGACCCGCGAAAGATACTCAGTGCCGGTCATGCTGGATATATTGAAGAGCTTGGCGGTACGGTACTGCTTTTCCAGTCGGGCACGGAGGTTCTTAAAGAGGAACTCGTACATGAACGTACTCTTGCCTGAACCGGAGACACCCGTGATGGCGACCATGCGCGCGAGAGGCAGATCAGCATTCATATGCTTGATATTGAATGCGTTGCCGTCACGTATGCGCAGCCAGCCCCGTTCGTCTGTGCGGCGCTCGTCGGGAACGGGTATCTCTACCTCTCCACGAAGATACGCGAGTGTACGGGAGTTGTTGGTATTGGTCTTTGCGGTCAGTAGCTTTTCGAGCCACCCGGAAGCAACGACGTTGCCGCCATGCACACCCGCACCGGGACCGATGTCCACGATGTAGTCGGCGGAAAAGATAGTGTCCTCATCGTGCTCGACGACAATGATGGTATTGCCAAGGTCACGGAGGATACCGAGTGTCTTGATAAGCCGGTCATTGTCTCGCTGATGCAGCCCTATGGTCGGTTCATCCAGTACGTACAGTGCGCCGACAAGACCCGAACCGAGTTGACTCGCGAGTCGAATGCGCTGCGCCTCACCTCCAGAGAGTGTGTTCGCGCGTCGGTCGAGGGTCAGGTACTCTATACCGACGTCGAGCATGAATCGCAGTCGTGCCTGTATCTCGCGCAAGACGACCGAGGCTATCTCTTTTTCTTTGTCAGTAAGTGCAAGAGCATCGATGAATGCCTGGGCATCTTGTATCGAGAGGGACGTCACGTCGACAATGTTCTTGCCGCCCTTAGTGTTACCGCCGAGAAAAACATGGAGCGCCTCAGTGCGAAGCCGCTTCCCTTCACATACCGTGCAGATATCTTCATGAAAGAAACCGACCGTCCCGAGACCGTTACAGCCGGGGCACGCTCCGTACGGTGAGTTGAATGAGAAGAGACGAGGTTCCACTTCCGGGAACGATGTCCCGTCCTTGGGGCAAATGAACTTTGACGACAAGGTGGTGCGGGTACCGTCTGGTGCCTCTATTTCGATGAGTCCATCAGACTCATGGAGCGCAAGCTCTATCGCCTCCGCGAGGCGCTCTTTGGCGTCCTTGGCGTTCTTCCCTGAGAATTCCGACACGTAGAGCTCATCAACAAGCACAGCGATATCGTGGCGCTTCTGCTTTCCGATGGAGATCTTCTCTCGCAATGAGTACTCCGTGCCATCAATGCGCACACGTTCATACCCCTTGCCGAGGAGGTCATAGAGCATCTGATAGTACTCGCCCTTGCGCCCAACGACGACCGGTGACCAGAGACGTACTTTTCTGTCATCAATGGATACTCCCATGACACTCTTACCCTCCTTTCTTCCGGACGTTATCACCACTTCGAGAACGATGCGCTGCATCTCGTCATTACTCAGTTTATGTATCGGGGTATGACACTCAGGGCAGTATGCTGTACCGACACGGGCGTAGAGGATACGAAGGTAATCGTATATCTCCGTGATGGTCGCGACAGTGGAGCGTGGGTTGTTGCTTCGAGACTTCTGATCGATAGAAATGGCTGGTGACAGTCCCCGTATCTCGTCGACATCGGGTTTCTGCATCTGGTTTAAGAATTGGCGAGCGTATGCGGACAGTGACTCGACGTACCTACGCTGACCCTCGGCAAATATCGTATCAAATGCGAGCGACGACTTACCCGACCCTGAAAGGCCGGTGAACACAATAAGGGCATTACGGGGCATTTCCACCGTAACATTCTTTAAGTTATGGGTCCTTGCCCCTTTGACGACTATCTTGTCTTCCATACGTATGACCGACACCCGCGCATGATGGCGCAGGGTCCCCTTGAGTGTAGCACTGAATTATCCACATTCAAGCAACGTGCATTTACACATATCCAGGTACAATACATATATCTATAAGGTAAATCCTATTTTATGGTCCATTTACGACAACCATTCTTCTCTATCGCCGCTGCGGCGATATTCGGGTTGCTTGGTCTTTTATACGGTGCGAACGCGGTGGCCGACATACCTATCACGATCGCGATGTTTGGTTTTGAGGCAGTGATCACCCCAGTGATGAACTACGTAGCAGCAGGCCTTATGTTCGTAATGGCATATTTCGCACTTGCGCATCTTAAGAACGAACGTTAAACACCAACGCAGCCTTGCTTGGACAATGACCGCATCTGCGGTCATTTCCTTTTTTTCTCCCGCATTTTATCGACCCCTGTTTCTTCCAGGAGTCGTATCTCATCTCGTAGAATGGCAGCGGTCTCAAAATCAAGGCGCTGCACGGCCTCATTCATCTGTTTGAGTTTTTCTTTGATGACCGTTTTTGGCTTCTTACGGTATCTCTCTTTGTCGATATCCATCAGAGTGTCAACAGCGCGTGTATGCTCTGTGCGCAGCTGTTCTGTGATATCGCTGATGGCTTTCTTTATCGTCTTTGGGGTTATCTTGTGCTTCTTGTTGTAGGCAAGCTGGATCGTTCGACGTCGTTCTGTCTCGTCAATGGCGGCTCGTAAGGACGGTGTCACCGTATCGGCGTAGAGTATGACCCTTCCATGCACGTTACGTGCTGCACGGCCAATGGTCTGAATGAGTGAGGTCTCTGAGCGAAGAAAGCCTTCTTTGTCCGCATCAAGAATGCCGACAAGCGACACCTCCGGCATATCAAGCCCCTCCCGCAGCAGGTTTACTCCCACCAGCACATCGAACGTTCCTCGCCGAAAATTTGAGAGTATTTCAATGCGTTCAATGGTCTTGATGTCACTGTGTAGGTACTCTGCACGAATACCCTGCTCTTTGAGGAACTCTGAAAGATCCTCAGCCATCTTTTTGGTAAGTGTAGTGGCGAGCACCCGCTCACCTGCTTCTACTGTCACGTGTGTCTCGCGTATCAAGTCCTTGACCTGCCCGGGATAGGAAGTATCGCTCACAATAGGACGGATGATGAGCTCCGGGTCAACGAGTCCTGTAGGACGGATGATCTGCTCGACCACCTGTCCCGCTTCAGCGCTGTGCGAACGCTCATATTCCGCGGGTGTGGCGGATGTGTAGATGCGTGGGCCGACACGCGACTCGAATTCCTCAAACCGTAGCGGCCTGTTGTCTATTGCAGACGGAAGCCTAAAACCGTGCTCGACGAGCGTCTTCTTGCGGGAGCGGTCGCCGGCATACATGCCGGCAAGCTGCGGTATGGTCACATGTGATTCATCGATCACTGTGAGGAAATCCGGTTCGCCGGTCGCAGTGTGAGGAAAGTACGAGAGAAGTGTGTGAGGTGGCTCACCCGCCTTCCTACCATCAAAGTGGCGTGAGTAATTCTCAATGCCGTTACAGTATCCAACCTCCCGTATGAGCGCCATATCGTGGTTCGTCCTTCGTTTGAGGCGCTCGTACTCTAAGACCTTTTCTTCTCGTTTGAAACGATCGAGCTGTTCTTTGAGCTCGTCGGCGATATCATGCAGTGCTCGCTTTCGCTCATTCTCGGGAGTGATGAAGTGCTTGGCGGGAAACAAGAACAGCGTGGGGAGTTCGTGGCGTATCTCCCGCGTGACCGCGTCCAGCTCTTCGATACGTGATACCCTGCCTCCCTCGAGGGTCATCCGGTAGATGACGCGCTCGTTCACCGGCATTACCTCCAACATCGTCCCTCTCGCACGAAAGAGACCGGGTGTGAGGTCAGCACCCGTACGCGTAAAGTGGATGCGCACAAGTTCACGAACCAGGTCAGTGCGTTGCCTCGCCGAACCGACGTCGACACGGAGGTGCACCTTCTCGTATTCTTCCGGGCTTCCAAGGCCGTAGATGCAGGACACCGATGCCACCACGATGACGTCGCGGCGAGTAAGGAGTGCTTGCGTACTTGCATGGCGCAGACGCTCTATCTCTTTGTTGATCATTGCCTCTTTTTCGATGTACGTGTCCGTGATAGGCATGTACGCTTCAGGCTGATAGAAGTCGTAGTAGGAGACAAAATAGTGAACCGCATTCTCGGGAAAGAACTCTTGATACTCCTGAGCCAGCTGCGCGGCGAGGGTCTTGTTGTGCGCTATCACCAACGTAGGCTTCTGAACACGAGCGATGACATTCGCGACGGTGAAGGTCTTACCGGTACCTGTTGCTCCCAACAAGGTCTGATGCGGCATCCCTTCTTCGAGGCCCCGTGTAAGTGCATCAACAGCAGCCGGTTGGTCGCCGGCCGGTTCGTAGGGTGCACGAAGTACGAATTGTCCTTGGGTACGTGACTGTTTCATGTACAGCAACACTAGCGCAGGCTTTCACTTTCGACAAGAATGCGCTCGCGCTCCCGACGTACGAGAGTGACCAAATAATGGAGGTTGTGAATACTGGCGAGCGTCGCCCCGAGCATCTCACGCGCCCGAAAGAGGTGGGCGATGTACATACGGGTGTGGTGTCTGCAGGTATAGCATTCACAAGTGGCATCGATGGGTTCCGTGTCTTCGGTGTATGCCGCGTGGGTGATAGAGAGCTTTGTGCCGTTTGGTCCGTACACGACCCCGGTGCGCGCGAGTCGTGTCGGCTGCACGCAATCAAAGAGGTCTACTCCCTGCTCGATGCCTCGACGGAGGTCCTCCGGTTCTCCAATGCCAAGCAAGTGGCGCGGCCGTTCATCGGGTAGCTCGTCGATGACCCAACCGACGGCGGTGTCGATGTCGACCTTTTGATAGCTGCCCCCTATGCCATATCCGTCAAAGTCCATGCCGGCGAGTGCGCGAGCACTCTCGCGACGAAGGTCCTCGAAACGACCTCCCTGTACGATGCCGAATATTCCCTGCTTTCGCCGTGCGTCGAGGTTCTGTCGGTGGGCCGTAAGGCTGCGCATGGCCCAGCGGTGGGTACGTTCCATGGCCTCACGCTGATACTCGTGACCCGCCTCTGCCGCGGTACATTCGTCAAAGGCAAAAAACAGGTCTGCTCCGAGGCGGTGTTGTATCTCGACTGACCGTTCCGGTGTGAAGCGGTGGAGGCTCCCATCAATATGACTCGTAAAACTCACCCCCTCTTCGTCGATGACCGCCAGTTTTCCATGCTGGCTCGCGACGTCGGGGTCGTACACACTTGCCGCGGTGGTATCCTCCTCCAAATCCTCTTTGGATATCTTGGAGACGGTGCGCCCGTAGGCCGCGCCCAGCGAGAATACCTGGAACCCGCCGGAGTCGGTGAGGAGCGGCTTATCCCACCCCATGAACGTGTGGAGCCCCCCGGCACGCTGCACTATTTCGCTTCCTGGCTGGAGGTGGAGGTGGTATGTATTCGCGATGATGGTGCTGAGACCGATATCCTTCAACATCGGCACTGTCACACCTTTTACTGTAGCTTTGGTTCCAACGGCGACAAAGGCGGGTGTTTCTATCACTCCATGAGGAGTGTGAATGACGCCAGCGCGTGCCTTGCTGTGTTGCGACCGAGCGAGTATCTCAAAGGTGATTCCAGACATGGCGTATCACTGCGCTACTTCTCTTGTGCACGAATGATCCATGCGAGGAGCGCGACTGCGGCAAAGACGGCAAAGCCCATGAGCGGGAACGTGACCAGGTCAAACTCATAGACATAGCGACGTGCGCAATCTCCACCGTCATTGAGCGCGGTGCACAGTGTCCCCTCGATGTAGCCCACTTGATACAGATGATGGTACCCCGTGATGAACATCCCCACGACCGCGAGTGCAAACAGGTACGGCCACGCGGCCACATCCTTTCGCCATGCGGCGATGGTTCCAATAATGGCGAGCGGGTACATCATTGTGCGCGCAAACCAGCACAATGCGCAGGGTGGAAACCCAACCACCTCCGAGTACCACAATGAGAGCGCTGAGGATGCAAGGCCGAACGCCGCTATGATCCAAAGAAGGTATGGCTCACTATAACGCGCGATCACACGCGGTAACCACGCTCCGGTGGCAACACGCCAGAGAACCACGGCGATCATCACTGCAAACAGAAGCAGTGTACCGACTGCAAACAGATACGATAGCGTGGCAACTCCTTCAGTCATGCATCAGTTCTCTTCATCAGATGCAGGGGTGACGTCCACCTCGACGTCCTCCACATCAACATCATCGATGTCCGCCGGACTCGTGAGTGGTCCCAGGTCAGGGTCAAGGTCAGTCCCGCTGTCCACGAGGTCGCCCGGGTATGGGCATCCGGTGAGTTGCGCAAGACTCCGTGGCGAGAGAGCTCCGGTGAGACGCACCCCGTCCGCGAATTCCCATGTGGGGTAGTCAGTCACTCCTGCATCAACACATCGTTGTAGTTGATTACGTGAATCTGGTGTGGAGCATTCAATGTACGGCAAGTAATCGGCCCCTCTTCCGAACACGCGCTTTTGTTCTTGGCAATAAGGACACCAAAACGCTGCGTAGAACTTCGCGTCACTGTCGGTTATACATTGAGCGAGCTCTTCGTACCCTTCTGCGGTCACCGTACGCAAGCCGTCACCCGACGACAGGAAGTACGCGAAACCTGCGATCACGAATATGGTGCCGGCGATGATACCGGCGAGTTTCATTTGTTCTTTTTGCATACCGTCAAAGTATCGCACACATCACGCCGAGTGCAATACTTTCAAACACGCGATACATCGCTCATTTCTTTCGCTTCCGTGGCTTTGTACTTCCCCGCTCCATCGAACCATTGTACTGCTGCATTGCGACCGTCACTCCGTGCTCTACGATCGCCTCTGTTGCCTTCGCCGCGTACGCCACCGCTTCGTCGAGAACGGCTCGGTCCTTCTTGCTTAGCTGCTTAAGGATGAAGTCATGCACCGCTCCCTCTCCACGAGGCTTCTTGAGCTTTCCGGAGGGAGATGTGGGCACCACTCCTACCCGCACCCTCACGAACGCCCGGGTCTTTATGGCTCGGACTATCGAATCTACTCCCCGATGACCACCGGAACCTCTGTCAAACACGATACGTATCGTGCCGACCGGCAGATCGATGTCATCATGGACGACAACAAGTGTCTTTGCTTGACGCTCACTCTTCACGAGGGGAGCGACGGAGGTACCTGAGCGGTTCATGTAGTTGTCGGGAAGTATGAGTACCACGTCATCCCCGCCCTTTGACACACCCTTTGCAACGCGTGCGCGGAGCTTTGCGTCATCGCGCCAGTCTGTTGCCGCAACACGCTCGGGAAACGACGCCACGACCATGCGACCCGCGTTGTGGCGGGTGTTCTCATACTCCTCCCCCGGATTCCCGAGTCCTACGATGATGTGCTTCATATGGCACCAGTATACTAAGAGGCATAGAGGTCGGTAAAGCTGTGTGTGGCTCTGTGAACGCGTGGCGCATGAACCCTTTCATGTGTTGCATTCTTTTTTTTCTGGTATACTACTCGCAACGTTTGCACTATGGAGCCCCTTACACTACAACCACGAAATCGAAACGAGTCTGATCGTGTCGATCATTGTGGTTACGGGGACGATGGGCCGGAATACACGGAACATGCCCCACAAGAAGAAAAGAAAGAGAATTTCCTTGTTGAGGTGTTCAAGTTTGCCATACTTGCACTCATCATTGTCGTGCCTTTCAGGATATACATCGCGCAGCCCTTCATCGTCAGCGGCGCTTCGATGGACCCTACATTCGAGACCGGTGAGTATCTCATCGTCGATCAGGTCAGCTACCGCCTGAATCCCCCACAGCGCGGCGACGTGGTCATCTTTCGCTACCCGAATGACCCGCAAAAGTACTTCATCAAACGCATCATTGGCCTTCCGGGCGAGAGCATTCGCCTTGCGGACGGCTACACCATCATCATCGACCCCGTCACCGGTGCCGAGATGCTTCTTGAAGAGCCGTACTTGCGTACCGACCGTACTGACGACCACTTAGTGATATCTCTTTCACAGAATGAGTACTTCGTCATGGGCGACAACAGAAGCAAGAGTTCAGACTCACGAGTGTGGGGCGCCGTGCCCCGTGAGAACATTGTCGGCAGAGCGTTCGTGCGCCTTTTGCCGCCACGTAATTTCTCGTTCTACCCCGGTGCCCACGAGTTTCAGACCGCATTGCCTGCACGCAGTGAGTGATATTCTTTTTGTATGAGATTGTTACCAACAACGACGGAAGTATTTTTCAAAAAGGCCGTCAGTGTCGCCGAGCATTATGGCTTTCGTAATATAGACGACCTGCGGTTTGAGGCAAGTAAGCGCGGTACGAGCGTGCTCGACCTCGAGAAGCAGCACGGCGCGCAAAAGCATTTCGAACAACACATCCTTCGTGCTGTGCTCGAGAAATGCAACCAGACCGTACAACTCAAGAAAAAGCAGCCACTGATGTTCTACACGCCGTCACTTGTGACACATCCATCGACACCAAGTGTACGCATCAGTACGTTGTCGCTTAACGCCGTGGGTACGGCAGACCCCCTCGCGGAGGTCGTGCTCATCAAAAGCGCGACGAGCATCTTGGAAGAACTTGGCATCAAAGGCCTGCGTGTACTGGTGAACAGCATTGGAGACAACGACAGTTCTGCTCGCTTCATTCGCGAGGTCACGGCGTTACTCCGTGCACGCGCAGGTGACCTCTCTGAAACGGAGGCGACACTACTGCGCACCGACCCGAGTGCTCTCATAGCCGAACTCTTTACCGAGCGCCATCCCATTACCGCCGACATGCCCGGACCGCTCGATTTCCTTACCACACCAAGCCGACGCCACTTCAAAGAGCTGCTTGAATTGCTTGAGCATACGGGCATACCCTACGAGCTTGATGACCGCCTCTACGCCGACCAGAGGGTGTACTCGCATTCACTGTTCGAGATACGTGACTCCGGCGCCTCCGAGGAAGAGAGTGCCCAGCCCCTCGCGCGAGGAGGTAGGTACGATGAGTTGACTCGACCCTACGTGCGCGGAAGTGTTCCCTCCACCGGAGTGGTCATTGCCGCAAAGACAAAGCAGCAGAGGGCATCGGTCGGAAGACCACGCAAGCGCAAGCCCAACGCATGTCTCATCCATATCGGCAGAGAGGCCCGCATACGAAGCATCAGCATTATTGAGACATTTCGCCGGGAAAAGATACCTATCGAACAATGCATCCAATATGAGCGGTTCTCCGAGCAGATGGCGTATGCCGAGGCCATACAAACCAAATATATTATCATCATAGGCCAAAGGGAGGCGCGTGACGGGGTGGTACTCCTCCGCAATGCCGAGAGCAGGTCTCAGACGACCGTTCGCATCGATCAATTGCCGGGAGTCTTCAAAGGCCTGGCTGTCTAGCGCCCTTGTGCGGTCTACAGGCCTGTGATACCATACGGCGCATGATAAATGTCGAAGTACAGCGCCACGGCAATGAGAATATCGGGGGTCTTATGCGTCGCTACACCAGGCGCATGCAGAGCTCGGGTATTGTCCGACGTATCCGAGGTATCCGCTACTTTAAGCGCAGCCCATCCGGTGCTCAGATGAAAAAGGATGCGCTCACGAAGATCAAGCGTACGGAGGAGTATGTCAAACTCTACAAAGAAGGCCGGGAGCTACCCACCAAAAAGCGCCGCTAAACCTGCACCCGTGTTGCATATACGTACATTCATCCGCAGACCCTGGAACACCAAAGGGTATGCGGATATTGTTCGTTGTATACTTGGTGACGCGTACACACTCTCACTCGTCCTCATTGGTGACACCCGTGCACAAACGCTTAACGAGCAGCACCGAGGCAAAAGCTACGCTGCGAATGTACTCTCATTCCCTCTTGATACAGACTCGGGTGAAGTATTCTTGAACATACCCCGCATCACACGAGAGGCGAAGCAATATGGACTGTCCCCGGAAGGCCACGCAAAGTTCCTGCTTATCCACGCCTGTTTGCATTTGAAAGGATATACACACGGTAGTACAATGGAACGAGCGGAAGACCGTCTTGTCAAGCAATTCCACATCCGCTGACCGGCCCCCTATACGATGCTGCGGCACACCGTTTCGAAGTACGGTGGACCCCTGCGCAGGTGTATCATTGCTGATACCACTTGTAGATGGTTGCAACGTAGACAGTGAGGGGTATGAACGACCGCAGGTAACATCATGGCTAGAAAAACAGCAGTTGGGATAGATATCGGAACCTACCAGATCAAGGTGGTCGTAGCTGCGCAAGAAACTCGCGACGGTCGCCCACGCATTCTCGGCACAGGACAAGCCCCCGCACGAGGTATTCGACACGGCTACGTCATAAACAGAGACGAGATGGCTCGCTCACTCCAAGTGGCAGTCAATCAGGCTGAGAAGAATTCCGGAGTTGCTATACGTAAGGCCTACCTCTCGGTCGGCGGTGTCGGTCTTGAAGAATTCAGATCTCGCGCGGAGATCATCCTCTCCCGAACAGAAAATGAGGTTTCGGAGATCGACCTTAAGGATGTGCTCGAAGAATCAGAACGAAAGATAAGTCAACGTTTGGTGAACCGCAAGGTGCTCCATGCCATACCGCTCGCGTACCGCCTTGACGGCGCACAACTGTTAGGAACTCCGGTTGGTATGCACGGCACCAAACTTGAGATCGACTCCCTTTTTATAACCGCACTCGAACAACACCTTAATGACCTCATAGCTGCCGTTGAGGATGTCGGGGTCTCTGTAGTCGACGTCATGGCTAGCCCGCTTGCAGGCAGCTTTGTCACACTCACTAAAGCTCAAAAGATAGCGGGTGTGGTGCTGGCAAACATCGGTGCTGAGACGCTCTCCATCGTTGTCTTCGAGAACGACACACCAATATCCCTGAAAGTATTCCCTGTTGGCAGCACTGATATTACCCATGACATCGCCCTCGGACTCCAAATTTCACTCGACGATGCAGAGCAAGCAAAGAAAGGCGCACTCATCGATACCGGAAAAGAAAAGAGAAAGATATCCGACATCGTCGCCAACCGTGTCACAGATCTCTTTAAGCTGGTTGATGCGCACCTGAAACGTATCGGCAAGAACGGCCTGTTGCCGGCTGGCGTCGTCGTATCCGGTGGCGGTTCGGGGATAGCCTCAATAGAAGACCTTGCGCGTGGCAGTCTCAAGCTACCTTCACGCAAAGCAACACTCATGGTGGGTGACAAGTCTGTGGTTAAAGATTCCACGTGGGCGGTCGCATACGGGCTTTGTATTTGGGGCCTCACAAACACAAGTGAGTCAAGTGGATTCTCATCAATTAAAGAAAATGCAAAAGGTGTTCTTGGTTGGTTCAAACAGTTCCTCCCATAAACCCTTGTATACTAACGTATTTTGACCACGTTAGCATTGCTACATCTCTTGTGATGTGTCAACGCTTTTGTTTTCACCTCCTTCTGTTATGATGGACGCATCGTAACCACACGCTTCACGTATGCCACAAGTACAATCCGACATCGAGTCATTCGCACGCATTCGCGTAATAGGTGTCGGTGGCTCAGGATGTAATGCCATCAATCACATGATCAACTCGAACGTCAAAGGCGTCGAGTTCATCGCTATTAATACTGACGCACAAGACCTCCACCACTCACAAGCAAAGAAAAAGGTGCACATTGGAAAGAATCTTACACGAGGATTGGGGGCCGGGGGCAACCCTGACTTCGGAAAGCGTGCTGCAGAAGAAACTCAAGAGGAGGTACTCGAGACACTTCGTGACTCCGATATGGTCTTTATCGCCGGAGGTATGGGAGGAGGTACCGGCACCGGAGCAGCGCCAGTCATTGCAAAACTCGCCAAGGAAGCAGGTGCACTTACTGTCGGTATCGTCACGAAACCATTCTCGTTTGAAGGCCAGCAAAGGATGCGCGCTGCCGAGGAAGGTATCGCTGCGCTGAAGGAAGAAGTGGACGCTATCATAATCATCCCGAATGACCGACTTCTGGCTATAGTAGATCGAGACACGAGCGTCATGAATGCATTCGCTCTTTGTGATGACGTGCTCCGCCAAGCAGTCGAGGGAATCTCCGACCTCATCACCACGCCGGGCATTGTCAATGTCGACTTTGCTGACATCAAAGCTGTTATGGCATCGGCGGGATCCGCTCTCATGGGGATCGGTTTGGCCTCGGGAGAAAAGCGAGCAGAAGAAGCCGCACAGAAAGCGATCAATTCTCCCCTTCTTGAGGTATCCATATCAGGTGCGCGTGGTGTACTCTTCGCAATTGCCGGTGGTGAAGACCTTGGTATGCTCGAGATACAGGATGCAGCTCGCATCATTACTGAGTCCATCGACCCGAATGCACGTGTGATCTTTGGCGCATTCCGTGACGAGAAGCTTAAAAAGGACGAGGTGAAGGTCACCGTCATTGCTACAGGATTTCTCGAAGAAGATCTTGTGAAGTCAACGAACTTGTTCAACATCGCTGAGGATGTGCGAGGTCACAAAGAGGACATCACACCTGGACAGATACATAACGCCATCGCGGAAGTGCGACAGTCACCTCGCAACGCGCCGGTTACACGTCCTCGTCCTGAGGCTGATGTGCGCCCCGCTAGAAAAGAAGTGACTCCAACAAAGGGCTCGGATGCATCAAACAAGAATGCTATTGACGATGAAGATGATGATGGCGAATGGGGTATACCACCTTTCCTCAGACGCTCAAAGATAAAGTAACATAGCAAAAAGACGGACATACTCCGTCTTTTTGCTAGAAGTGTGCAGTATACGTGGTATGATATGTGCACTCTACTAATGACCTCATAACACAATCATATGTACGACCTTATCATCATTGGAGGAGGACCAGCTGCCTCAGCGGCGGGGGTATATGCCGCACGAAAAAAGCTAAACACGTTGGTCATCACGAAGGAGTTTGCTGGACAGAGTATCGTATCCCCTGAGATCTACAATTGGATCGGGAGTAAGGCAATATCGGGAGAACAACTTGCAAAGGATCTGACCGATCATGTACGAAGTTACGAGTCAGATACCTTTGTTATTCGCGAAGGTGAATCGGTGATATCCGTCACAGGTGAGGCGGGACCGTTCACGGTGACGACCGACACTGGTGACACGTACCAAACCAAGACCATTCTCGTCGCCTCCGGTGCAAAGCGACGGCGCCTCAGCGTACCGGGTGCAGACACGTTTGAGCATAAGGGCTTGACCTACTGCGCGACCTGCGACGGTCCCCTGTTCTCAGGCATGGATGTTGTTGTGGTTGGGGGAGGAAACGCGGGATTCGAATCGGCGGCGCAACTTCTTGCATATGTGAAAAGTGTCACCCTCCTCGAACACTCACCGGCATTCAAGGCTGATGCGGTGACTGTAGAGAAGGTGCTCTCTCACGAACACATGACCGCCATTGCAAATGCTGAAATAGTGGAAGTGACCGGAGAAGGCATGGTGAAAGGTCTTCGCTACAAAGATCTGACCAGCGGGAAAGAACATGACTTGGCGGTGCAAGGTATCTTTGTGGAAATAGGCACGCTTCCTAACACGGAATTCGTTGCATCACTCGTGGAGCGTGACCCGTATGGTCGTATCAAGGTTGACGCACGCACACAAAAAAGTACCCGTACAGGTATTTGGGCCGCGGGTGACTGTACTGATGGACTCTATGCGCAAAACAATATTGCTGCAGGTGATGCCATTAAAGCAGTGGAGGATATATATGTGTTCTTGAATGCTTAGTAGCTCATTATTCTTATCTTTCATTATCATGACCGAACAATCTCCAGAGGGTAGCGCAGCAGCATTCAGCAAACTCGTACAAGCCCAAGAATATGGATTGGGCGACCCGGATAGCACAGAGAATGTTTCCCCAACGTCAGTAGATGATTATTCCGAGCTAAATGCGAGACACGAGACGGGCGCACTTGCTAGCATCGACGGTAAAGACACGCATGCTGACCCGCTTTCTGTAGACATAGAGACACGACTCAACGAAGGTGTCCCCCATGCTCGGTTGGCAGATATCGATGACGTGCCCGAGGGCGTGGACCGCTCAGAGAACGCCGCACTGCACCACGGAGACGACGCTGAAAAGGAAAGCTAACACGTTTGGATCTTTACTCTCCCTGTGAACGGGTCAACATATTCAAGGTTGACCCGTTTATTGTGTACGTCAACCACTCCTTCAAGATAGAGGTCATCGAGCTCCCATCGGAGTATGAGGGTGGTATCGGAAACACGTTCTTGCGTGAACATGCCGTGAAAGGCCGGGTGTGAGTTTCGTAAACGCATAAGACGAGTCAGACGCCTAACGACCGATTTCCCAAACGCATCCTTGAATTCCCCTAATGTATAGCCGTGTCGATTGATGTCCCTTCCGTTCCCTGTTCTCTCGAGCAACGCAACATCGTTCGCACCTGCGAGCAGGCCAACATAGTACACCTGTGGAATTCCCGGTATTAAGAATTGTATTGCCCGGGCGGTGATATACGCATCATCATCTTCACCGAGGGCGGAATAATAGGTCGTATTCATCTGATAGATATCTACGTTTTCGGCATTCCTACCTGAAGCTCGATCGAGAGCATTTCCTCCGTATTCACGCAGTTTCTCGAGCGTGAAAGAAATATCTTGCGGTGCCATGAGACCTTCGACGTCAACCACACCGATACCGTCGTGCGTATCGAGTGTGGTGAACTGGCGCGAGGGACGTATTGTTATCCAGTTCTCAAGCGCCTCTACATTCCCTTTGTACAGTGCATGAAGCACGAGCATCGGTAGAGAAAAGTCGTATATGTAGTCTGCAACTCCTTCGTCCAGTATCGTCATTCGCTCCCTGTGTCCATGGTGCACCTCGGCAAGAACACTAACATGCTGTGGCACCGTTGAGCGTATCCAGCGCATGAACTCATAGGTCTCCGGAATGAGAAAACTCTTCGTCCACGGTTTCTTCACCGCGTAGCCCACAGCATCAAGGCGTATGATCTTTACATTATTCTCTATCAACCTTCCGATGAACCGTTTCATCAACTTCCGTGTCGCCTCTTGTGTGACATCAAGGTCTACCTGGTCTTTCGTGAAGGTGGTCCATATCTTTCTCGTGACACCATCCTGGAAACGAAACTCGGTGTACGGTAATGCCGGACGTGGACGATGGGTATCGAGTAGCGCGTCATATACGGCACCGTGTCTAAGCAAAAACGTGTCGACATCAAGGAAAAGGTCAGCATACTTTGAGCGATCCCCTTTCTCCAGATAGTCTTTGAAGTATGGAGACTCACAGGAGATATGGTTTACCGTCAGATCTGCCATGAGATCATACATGCTGCCTATGGAGCGAATGTCCTCCCAATCACCAAAACGCGAATCGACCGCGAGGTGGGTGAGCGGAGCAAACCCCCTGTCGGCTGACGAAGGGTAAAACGGGAGGATATGTATTCCACCTATCGCATCCTTGAGGTAGGTCTCCAGGATGTGGCGTAGGCCGGTGAGGTTGTGACCTAAACTGTCGGGATAGGTGATGAGTTGTACTTGGTTTCGTACCGCATAAGGCCTCATCACTTTTATTGTATGCCATACTCCGCTTATTACTACCCACCCACTGTGGACGGCACTATTTGACAACGCCCTACTTTTCATAATAAAAAACAGGTGTACACTACTGATATATGCTAGTCGGTGACATTATGAGAGTGCGTTTTGTTGCGGTCTCGCCTGACACAAGCTATGAAGGGGCGGCAAAGCTCATGAACGCGGAATCACTTCCGGCCATCATGGTCGTCGATGCCGACGGGAAACTGGTGGGCATCCTCTCAGAAAAAGACCTCTTTCGTGCCATGTACCCTGATTATGGGGAGTTCTTTGTCGACCCTCACGCCTTTACAGATGAAGACGCCCGGGAGGAGCGCATGAATGAAGTACGCAAGAATCCCGTGCGTATGTATATGACCACAAACGTACGAACGGTGCGCCCTGAAACCCCTGTGATGATCGCGGGGGGTCTCATGCTCAGTCACCACCTGCATCAGTTGCCAGTCCTCGACGAGGAGCGCATCGTTGGCACCGTCTCGCGTGAATATCTCTTCAAGCGCATTCTTCGCAAGAACCTGGGATATTGATGCCTCTTGGATAGTGCGCGCACCGCCCGCCACGATGCGGGTCATTTCTTTTGCGTACCTTTTGTGGGCTTATCTGGTATCTCCGGCAACCATTCCCTCGTAAAAAGTCGGAGGTACCGCAACTCGTCATAGGTGTAGCGGTGACCGCTGCGGGTACGTGCTGATGCGAGACTCCAGCCATTTGCCTCTGAGAATGCCTGCCGGACCTCATTAAGCGTTGCTTCATCG
>SKIN01000034.1 GCA_007116405.1 Candidatus Kaiserbacteria bacterium
ACTTCTACCCTCCTCTGCCCCGCCCGATATAGTCAATGTCGCACAATATTATGAGCGGTATTTTTGGAAGGACTATTCGGGTAAGTGTCGCGTAAAGTGCTTCTTCAGAGTATCGTCAAGCGCTTTCTGGAAGCGTATGGCATGCTTGGGGGATAGAACAAGCTCCCCCACAAGCACTCCTCTCCCCTCTTCCGGACGAACCAATGCGCATTGTAGTATCACTTCCTCGTCGGTGACATTGATCTTAATGCTATTAACGTACATCGGCTTACTGTCATTGGGTACTGCTATTTGTATCTGACGCTTTTCTTCCCCTGTTCTTTCCGCTTCCATAAATATAAGTGTGTGATGACTGTTAAAGGTAATCCATCGGGTTCAAGTATGCCTCAAATCCGGATACGGGTATCCGTGCGGGAGCACAGTTTGTGCCGGGGCGTACGTCTCCCAGTCGCACAACCTGGACACCCTTAGAGGCGAAGATAGTGAGGTGAAGGTGTGGACCAGTTGAGTACCCGGTGTTACCGGAAAATCCAATGAGCTCACCGGTCGAGACCGTTTGACCTGCAACAACATTTATCGATGAGAGGTGTGCGTACAATGACGATAGACCGTTTGGGTGCTGTATGAGTATCCATTTCCCATAGGACAGACATCCTCGCACTGCATCTGTGTTACCGGTCTCAACGACTACGCCGTTCAGCACTGACAGTATCCTCGTGCCCGTGGGTACTCCGAAATCGACCCCATTGTGGCCACTGCCGTTGTAGGCCCCGGAACGGGCAAATGCCGTATTGCCAAAGTACTGCGTAATACAGTGCTGGTTGCCTAGCCCTGCAGCCCTTTGCGCACAATGATTCATCATGACGCTGGCTTCAAGCGGCCAGCGCAGAACACCGGAACCTGCCGGTGGTATCGTGGTGGGGTCAAGGATGAAGCGTATCTGTGCCTGATACTCATTCATCTCCCGCTCGAATTGCAACCGGGCCGCTCGCTTCTCATTCAAGATGCGCTGATACTCCGCCTCTTCATTCTTAGTGCGATCAAGCAATGTTTCCCTGTCCCGCTGCACACCTGCCACGGCTTGCTGCTCTCCTGAAAGCTCACGCTTCAAGCCATCAAGCTGTGCGCGCTTCGCGAGTGAACGAGCCTTTGCCGCTTCGTACTCCTCCTTCATTTCCGAGAGTATCCTCACATTATCACGCAGAGAGTGCTGCAATGCGGTCTGCATCGCAAGCGAGTCCCACACCTCTGAGAGTGATTCATTGCCAAGGAATATCTCAACAATGCTTCTGTTCTCTATCTGGTCGATGGTGCGGAAGGATTGCGCAATAGCCTCCATGTTACGCGCAATGCGTACCTCTTTGATATGTATCTCCCGGTCGAGCTCCTGTATCTCGAGATTGGTCGCGTTGATACGCTGCTCGGTCGCCTGTATCTCTGAGAGCAGTTTACGGCGCGCGAGATCGAGCTCATTGATGGCGCTTTGCAGTGTTCGACGCTCGGCGCCGACTTGGCTCAACTGGGATTCGTACTCGCGAATTTCGCGTTCTATCGCTTCAAGCGCCCGTTGACTCTCCGTCATCTTGCGCTGAAGCTCTGCAACCGACTGGTCGGCATCGGCACGATACACATCTGCAGAATACGCCATCGTCACAAGCAACCCTGCAATAAGAAGCGCAACGATTATCAAACTATTGCTTTTATCTAGAGAGCATTTCATGAACATGCAACTATTGCCGCCTTGAGGCGCGCCTTTGTTTCTATTGTACCAAGAGCTTCAGCAAGCACAAACGGGTCGGGGGATCTGTCCTTTCCTGATAACGCCATGCGCATGGGCCACAGGACATTCCCCTTCCCCTCTGATTCTGCGTACTCATTGAGCGCCTCGCGTACTGTGTCCGTTGTGAAGTCACCATCGATCGTTTGCAACAGCTCCACGATATGTGCCAGCCTCTCTCCCGCTCGTTCGGGTGTAGGGTCTTTTTTCCATACCAACATCTCGCGGGTGACCTCAGGTCGCCGCTCGTAGAATGAGAATTCTCCTGAATCAACTGCTGTCCTCAGCTCTTCACCGGTCGCATAGCGCTCAAGAATATCATGCATCGCCGCTTCGGAGTTGCTCAAGGCGTCATACACACCCTCTACACCATGCACATGGCTGAGCATGAGATTCCGCTGTTCTTCAAACGGCAACATCAAACGATGTTGCTTGTTCAGCCATTGCAGCTTCACGACATCAAAGACGGCTCCTCCTTTTTGAACGCCGTCGAGCGAGAACGCTGTCACGAGCTCGTCGAGTGTGAAGACCTCCTTGTCTGAACCTGAATTCCACCCAAGCAGCGCGAGAAAGTTCACGAGCGCCGAGGGGAGATACCCTTTCGCGATGTAATCTGCAACCGCGGTCGCTCCCTTGCGCTTACTGAGCTTTGAACGATCTTGGGCGAGGATGAGCGGCAGGTGCGCGTAGACCGGACGAGGTAGTCCTAGTGCCTGCTGGATCAGTATTTGTCGAGGGGTGTTGCTGATATGATCCTCGCCACGGATCACATGAGTCACTCCCATATCGGCATCATCGACGACGACAGCGAAATGATAGAGTGGGTCGCGCAGGGACCGCGCTATGACAAAATCCCCTAATTCACCTGTATCAAACGTGATATCGCCGCGAACCTCATCGTGGAACGTGATCGTGGTTCCGGGATTACGCAGACGGACCACCTCAACTTCCACTGAGGGGTCGCTCTTTGAAGGCTCCCGAGAGACGTAGGCTTTGTCCTGCGCTACTAGTTCGCGGAGGCGCTCAGCGTGCTGCTCAACGCGTTCGCTCTGGCGCACCATGTCGTCGCAGACAAGCCCCAACAAGCGCATGCCGTCGAGGATATCTTCTTCGAACTCTTTGGTGCTGCGTGCCTTGTCCGTATCTTCTATACGTACGAGGAATCGCCCCCTTACCCTTTTTGCGTACAAGTAGTTGAACAGTGCCGTACGCGCAGTCCCTACATGGAACGGCCCAGTGGGGCTTGGTGCGACGCGCGTCACTACAGGTGTAGCTGTTGTATCACGATTCATGTTTCAATATCATCTTGAGAAGCTCTTCTGCGATGGTACGTGCTGCATCCGGTTTTGCAAATGTCTCAGCACCTGCCACCATCTTTGCCTGCTCATTTGGGTCACCTAGAATGCGTGTTATCTCACTAAGAAGTACGTGGGGCGTGAAATTTGCCTGCTCAATGACCAATGCCCCACCGTGTCGAGCGTATGCGTACGCATTCTCGCGCTGGTCCCTGCTTACATCCTCGGGTATGGGCACAAGTATCGCCGGCTTCTTCCAACATGCAATCTCAAAGATCGCCCCGGACCCGGCGCGCGATATGATCAGATGTGCTGCGCCCGCAGCATTCTTGAGCTGGCCGGGATCAAGGAACGGGAATACCTTGTATCGATTCATGTTGGGGTGGTCTTTATACCGTAACTCGACCATTGCCTGATGCTCCACATACTTTTCCTTGCCAGTCTGATGAATGATCTGACAGTGTGGCAAAAGCTCGGGAAGTGAGTCAAGAATGACGGTGTTGATCGCTTCGGCCCCCTGGGAACCCCCAAGTATCAAAAGTATTGGTAGATTTGGATCAAAATTAAAGTACTCGTATCCCCCCTTGTTCGCCGGTATGCGTAATTCCGCCCTCACCGGATTCCCAACATATGCCACGTGGTCCTTTCGCTTGAAGTACTCGACCGCTTCAGGATAACTGATAGCGATCCTGTCTGCGAACTTTCCCGCCCAAAGATTTGCTCTTCCTGGAACGGCATCGGAATCATGTACAAAGACCGGTATGTTCAAGACACGGGCAGCCATAAGTACGGGCACTGCGGTATATCCACCCTTGCTGAAAACGACATCCGGATAAAGGCGGTACATGAGTGCAAGCGCACTCGGAAACCCGACGAGCGTCTTCATGAAATCACTACCGTTCTTTAGAGAAAAATACGTCCGCACTTTACCCGCAGTCACATGCCGGAACTCGATACCCTGCTCACGTAAGGCTTCCTCATCATAAGGCATATTACTCACGTAGTAGATCTCCGGCCGTATCAGGTTGTACTCACGTACAAGTGCATCTATTTCTTGCGCAACTGCGATCAACGGATAGAAATGACCACCACCTGCTCCTGTGAATACAATTCTCATACTTTACGTTTGGTTACGACCGCATAACGACTGATGTTTAAAACGATGCCGGTACTGAGGAGCGCAAATAACAATGCACTACCACCGTGACTTATGAACGTAAGTGGGGCCCCTGTAAGTGGTATCAGACCGAGCATGGACCCCATATTCATAAATGCCTGCATCACGACCAGTATAACAATGCCGACCACCACCAGTCCACCAAACCGATCAGGGGTCCTCGAAGCTATCTGAAGGCCACGAACCGCATAGATAAGGAACAAAAGCACGATAAAGATACCCCCAAGAAAGCCGAATTCTTCAGCTGCTACGCTGAATATCGAGTCGCCCATAGGTTCAGGCAAGTAATTGAACTTCTGAATGCTCTGCCCAAACCCTCTTCCCACGAGCTCCCCCGAGCCAATGGCAATGAGAGATTGTCGTATCTGATACCCAGAACCATGTGGGTCGGTGGTTGGGTCTAAAAATGTCGTGATCCTGTCAAAGACATAAGGTCGTGCGAACGCCAGCACCGCAATAGCAACGAGCATGGCTCCAAGAAGCATTGCCATGTGACGCACACGCATACCCGCAGCTAGGCTCATGGCTCCTCCTGCTGCCGCAATGAGTACGAATGTCCCTGTATCAGGTTGGGCCAAAAGTAAGACACCTGCGGCACCAAGCATCGCAACAAGACCGCCAAGAGCATACCGAGCATCCCCCAGCTTATTGTGGTAGGTGCTGTAGTACCACGCAAGACAGAGTACGAACGCGATCTTGAGCGCTTCTGCTGGCTGAAATGAATGACCGAAAATGTTAAGCCAGCGCCTTGCGCCATGGGCCTCATAGGAAAGCGCATCAACAAATACAAGAGCAGTAAGGATGAGTGCGCCGACAAACATATGTGGTGCCATGCGCCGGTACGAACGGTATGGTATCCGCGCAAAGACAGCAAGCGCTATAAGCCCACCACATATTCCAAAGAAGAATTGTGTCTTGGCGACACTCGAAAATGCCAGCTGGTCACGCGCCAACAACCCTAGAGAGGCAGAAATGAATATGAAGAATCCCACGGTCACCAAGACCAAGGTCACTATCAAAAACGGTCGGTCTATGTGCTTACGGATGCTGGGCATACGCAACGTCTATAGCGCGCCAACAAGTGCCAATAAGACGCCCAAAAAAGCAGCTATCATTGAGAAGACCCAGTACCGCATGGTCACTTTGTATGACGGCCACCCTATAGCCTCAAAATGATGGTGCACCGGGGCGATATGAAATACCTTCTTCCCTCCCCTGAAACGTTTGCTTGTCACCTGGATAAGGTCGGAGCCAACCGTAAGTACGAGCGGCAACGCTATCAGGGGAAGAACAGCAACACCCTTGCCTCCAACAATGGCATCCGTCATGAACGCAACAATAGTGAGCGCAAGTGTGAGGCCCATCACCCCCGTCTCACTCATATAGAACCGTGCCGGGGGAATATTGAACCACAGGAATGCCAGTAAGCCTCCTACAATGGTTCCACAGAACGCCGCAAGATCCATTTGCCCTTGCACAAGTGCAATGATGCCATAACCACCAAACATGATAGCGAACACCCCACCCGCAAGACCGTCGATACCATCGATGACACCACCGGCATAAATAGCAAGTCCAACAAGCGCGAAGAACAAAATGAACCATGGTCCGAGGTCAACGATCCCGTTAAAAGGTACTGATACGCCAGATACTTCGAGTTTTTCGTAGAACCACCAGCCCGCGAATACAGAGACTGCCCCAACAACCATAAGTCGTTTCGAGAGAGGGAGTCCACCGGCAAAATGCTTACCATTTCCACGTATCTCCATCAGATCATCAATGAAACCGACGACCGCCCCCACGAGAAGCGCAAACACCGGCAACCATGTTTGACTTCTTGAAAGAAATTCAAGC
This sequence comes from Candidatus Kaiserbacteria bacterium, assembly GCA_007116405.1. GTDB lineage: Bacteria > Patescibacteriota > Minisyncoccia > Phycocordibacterales > UBA12088 > UBA12088. The sequence continues at coordinate 6,104 of SKIN01000034.1, forward strand.
TTCTCCCATATCGGACCTCCTACGTATCTATCGAGCATCCAGAGGAGAGCGATGGTCAACAAGACACTGGCCCATATGACGATACCACCCATACGTGGCGTGTTCACCTCCCGCTCCTTGTGAAGCTCGTCAAAGAGCGGCGTACCACCCCCGGCGTATCCCACCTTCTTTCCAGCATTCTTCTTCCAACACTTGTATTTATACAAATAATACGTGACGATCGGGGTGATCGACATTCCTATGAAAAAGGCAAGCGCTGCAGGGGCTATGATCTTTACAAGGTCATCGGGCGACATGGGGCATACCCAATAGTATACCATTCAAGAACAGTAAAAAAAGTGCTGGTAGAGCCAAATAAAGAGGATAGTGACCTATTGACAATAGTGATATTATGCGTTATTATGAAAGCAGGAATACCTGCATAGTGCGGGTATGTTTCTTTCAAAGGAGGTATGCCATGAAAAAGCTTGTGGCAGCAGTAGCACTCCTTGTCGCATTCGTGGCAGGAGTGGCGCTACAGCCATATGTGGCTGCAGCGTACAAGGCGGTCGTGACCGCAGCGATGAGTGACAGCGAGAGAGATCTCGCAGTTGTCGAACGTGCCATCACCCTAATGGAACTGGGTATGTTCGAAAAGCACGTCATCACACTCCTGCAGCAAGGTCGCATTGATGTGTACTGGCAGCGTCAACTCAAATCCCAAACTGACAATGAAGCTGAGATTGCCGAACTGCGCTTGTCAGTAGAGGATATGGGTCGTCAGTTGCACGCGCAGAACCTTATGATGCAGGATCTCCTAGTCAAGGTGGATGGCCTGAGTCGTGCTCTCGCGACAAAGGAAGAGTCCACCGGACCTGCGATATCTGAGGTTGAGACCGTGGACGCCCTGCCCCATGACACGGTCGATCGTTTCGTGGTATGGGGAGCCGGTATCCTCACATCCTTTGTTGAACACATGCGCGTTCTTCATCAAATGCAACTTGCTGAAAGCAAGGATGTCGCAGCAGTCGCTCGCACACCAGAGCGAGAGACCGTACATGTTAGTGATGGTCTCATTCTCGAGGTCTTCGAGGACGGAAACGGCATGTTGTTCCGCACGCTCAGCAAAGAGCAGGTGCCGTATGGCACGGGCGCGCTGGCGCTCTGCAGGACGCATTTCAGAGCTGAAACGGTTCCTGAAACCGCCTTCGGTGGAGTTGCCGTATCAACCACTTGGGACAAAGATGTCTTGTGCCTTAATGCGATAACCTCGCACGAACGCAACCAGGATGTCGTTGCTCCTGTCCTTTCACAGCGTGCCAAGGATGGTACACTCAACCTCGACGCATGGAAACGTATGCGGCATGGTGACATCACGGTGCCGGTGGCGTACATTATTGATGTTGCGTCGAGCACAAAGACCGTGGCGGAACTAGTCGCTACGGCACGGTAGTACACCACCCGTATCGGGGTTGGTACTTCAAAAATAATAATATAAGTACCGCCACGAGCGGAGCCAAACCGGGATATACACCCGGTTTTGTGTTGCCTGCCACATGACCACGCTATGGTATACTCCTTGTATGGATATCCGTAAAAACCTATCATTTGAACGACTGAGGACTGAAACCTCGATGGTGGTACTTGCACTTGTGGTGCTCACAATATTCTCTGTATGGAACACCCATACTCTGACAAATGATATTCGCGTGATGCAGTCGGAAATGGCCCTGATGACAACACTGTTCACTGAGGAAAAAGCGATGTTTGAAGGTCAATTGGCCTCACATCAACAGGACATACTACGCCTCTCTGACACACTGTACTCCGAGCAAAGGACCATTGCACACATGCTCGACGTCGTTGATGACATCGATCGGGATGTAAGTCGACTCACCGGCACCGTGCGCACTCTGGAACGACTGAGTACGACCGACTCACAATTGCTACAGAAATATTCACGTATCTACTTCCTCAATGAACACTATATGCCCTCAGAGCTCGTGGTCATTGACGAGAAATACAATTACCCGAGTGGTAAGGAGGTCACCGTCCATGCTCTTATGTGGCCTCACTTGAGAGAGTTGCTGGAGCGGGCCCACCGAAGCGGAATCGACATCATGGTACTCTCCGGGTACCGTTCGTTTGCTGAGCAGACCACACTCAAGCAGGAGTACTTAGTACGCTATGGCACGGGCGCAAATCAATTCAGTGCCGACCAGGGTTTTAGTGAACATCAACTTGGGACCGCAGTTGACTTCACCACATCTGAGCTTGGACAGAACCTTATTGGTTTCGAAAAGACTGATGCATACCGCTGGCTTGAGCGCAATGCTCATAGGTATGGGTTCACACTGTCTTACCCCGAGGGTAACGAATACTACATGTTTGAACCTTGGCACTGGCGGTTCGTAGGACGTGAACTTGCAGAGCACCTACATCGTAATGGTCTCTTTTTTTACGATCTTGAGCAGCGCGAGATCGACACCTACCTCCCCACCCTTTTTGATGAACGATAACAGACAAGCAAAACGCCCGCTAAGCGGGTGTTTTTATGTGTGGCAATATCAAAGATACAATACTATCGCTTGCTCCACTGAGGAGCACGCCGTGCTTTCTTGAGACCAAACTTCCGACGCTCTTTCATGCGGGGGTCTCGGCGAAGGTATCCGGCTTGCTTCAGTGGTGTACGCAATGACGCTTCGAAATCGGTCAGTGCGCGAGCTATACCGTGTCGCACGGCTTCTGCTTGTGATGAGATGCCTCCGCCGCTCACCTGCACCGAAACTGCGAACTTCTGCTCCAAACCCTCAACTGCAAGAGGCGCGAGAACATTCGAACGCTGCATTTCTGTTGGAAAATATTCTTCGACCTTCTTACCATTCACGATAACACTTAGCTTTGTTGCAGGTGTTATGCGTGCACGCGCTGTGGACGTTTTCCTCCTCCCTACCGCTTCGATGTATCGTTCAGTACTCATAACTCTTATTCGTGTATCGTTAATTGCTTCATGCGTGGTGCGCGAAGGCGGTTGTTTGGCAACATGCCGTAGACGGCCTTTCGCACTATCTCAGTGTATCCCTTTTGTTCGATGACCTTTTCCATGGAAAGCACTTTCCTGCCATCGGGGTATCCGGAATAGCGGTCGTAGGTCGTATCAGTTCGCTTCTTCTCGTCGATGCGCAGTTTCTTTGCATTTTGAATTACCACCCGCACAGGGGTTGTCATGTTGCGGACCATGGCAACATCATGCTTACCAAGAAGAACACTTGCTGCTTCGCTGGCCACACGACCGAGGCGCTTTCCGCGTGCGTCGATGATGTATTCTGCTGTAGTTGTGGTCGTTGTCATGATGCGTATCACTACTCTTTATACGAACCCGATATAGGCCTGTACCGCACCGTCGCCTTGGCGAGTACCAACACGGACGATCCGTACATATCCTCCCGCTCGCTCTTTGTATCGTGGACCTATCTCGGAGAAAAGCTTTGCTGTCGCTACCTCGTCGTTACCAAGACGAGATGCTATCAGACGTCGGTTGGCCACTGAATCCTCCTTTGCGGTCGTCACCATTCGCTCGACAAAGGGACGTAGGCTTTTCGCCTTTGCTTCGGTGGTGATCATTTTTTCCTCGAGAATGAGGTTGTGTGCGAGCGAACGCATAAGCGCCCGGCGAACCTTTCGCTCTCTTCCAAATTTTCTTACTGTGTCGTGATGTCGCATGGTCTCTGAGTATACCTTTTGTACCGCGTAAGGCAAGTCTACCGTAGCGTGATGCCGAAGTCAGACAATGCACGCTTAATCTCTTGAAGTCCTTTCAAACCAAGACCCTCTATCGCAAGGATGTCCTCCTCTTTCTTACGTGCCAAACCGCCCACGGTCCTAATGTTGGCATTGGTGAGTGCGCTTATAGTACGCGTTGAGAGCTTTAGTGATTCAACACGTGTTTTGAGCACGTCAGTATCGATCTGCTCCTTAGGTCGCTCCGCACGAGCCGGTGCCGGCTCCTTTGGTGCTGTCGGCTCTTCTGACGCCTTCTCCTCATGGGAATCCTTGAAACCAACCACGGCCTTCAGCTGGTGTATCATTATCTCGATCGAGCGCTCTAGCGCTTCACGTGGAGTGATAGCACCATCGGTTTCAATGAAGATACGCAAGCGATTGAAGTCCGTTCTGTCTCCGACGCGCATGTTCTCTACTTCGTAGTTTACTCGACGTATCGGCGTGAATGTGGCGTCCAGATGTATCGTGCCGATGTCCGCCTTCTGCTCACCACGCACCTCACGAGGTACGTAACCAAGCCCCTTCTCTACAGTGATCTCCATGGAGAGGTCGGCATTCTTGGCGGTCAGTGTGGCAATGTGCTGGTCGGGATTCAGAACCTCAACCTGGCCGGTGGTCTTGATATCCTTTGCTGTCACGATACACTCGCCCTTGACTTGTAGAGTAAGCACCTGCGGTTCATTACCAACCATCGAGAAACGGATCCGCTTGAGGTTCAGTAATAGTGTAATGACATCTTCTTGCACCCCCTCGATAGTTGAAAACTCATGTGGGACGTCGTCGATCTTCACAGAAGTGACTGCTGCCCCCGTGAGCGATGAGAGGATTATACGGCGCAGCGAGTTTCCGAGTGTGTGCCCATACCCGGGAAATAGTCCGTCAATCTCGAACATTGCAGAGGTGCCATCCTCTGTGACGACGCGAGGCTTCGACGGGAGTGCAACATTGTGGTCCATACGTACGCAATAAGTAAGTTGATAACGTTTTTGACAAAGGGGGTGTACTATCGGCTGTAGTACTCCAGGATGGCGCCGGCGCTTCCAGGCATTTCTGTGTTCTCAGGGGTTGGCCGTGCTTTTACCGAACCCTCAAGCTTCTTTACGTCAAATGTAAGCCAAGCGGGTAGGGTTCGCTCCTCCACCTGCTTCTTGATCTTTTCGATGATGGGAAGTCCTCTAGTGCGTTCGCGTACTGATACTGTGTCGCCCTCCTTGACCTGCAGACTTGGTATCGTCACCCGCCTTCCGTTTACGAGGATGTGACCATGGGAAACAAGTTGGCGTGCGGCACGGCGGCTCGTAGTGAGACCTAAGCGGTAGACCACGTTGTCCAAACGCATCTCAAGCTGCTCGATCATGCGGACGATAGGGTCGGTCCCCAGCACAGCTACACGGTTTGACTCTTCGACATATCCGCGAAGCTGGCGCTCAGTGATACCATAGGCGAAACGAACGCGTTGTTTCTCAATAAGCTGTTTTCCGAAGTCGGATAGGGTACGGCGCCTCCCTCCCTTGACGTTCTTCGCATGTCGGGCCTCGCTAAGCATGAACTTCTGAGTCTGACATTTATCATATACACCCGCTCCGAGGCGTCGGCATACTTTGTAGGTAGGTTGGGTCTTCATACGTTCGGTGTCAATGCTTAAGCGTTATTATGAACTAAACACGTCGGGGTTTACGAGGTCGTGGACCGTTGAACGGCACCGGAGTGGCATCACGTATGGCTGAAAGCGCTATGCCCTTACCCGCAAAACTACGCATCGCCGCTTCCCTACCTGCTCCAACACCGCGGATAACGACATCCACTTCTGTCATCCCCATCTGCATCGCTTTGTCAGCAACCAGCTCTCCTACTTTTGCAGCAGCAAACGGCGTGCTCTTTTTTGCACCCTTGAAACCAAGACTGCCAGCACTGCTTGCCATAAGCGTATTACCTCGCTTGTCTGTCAGCGTCACAATGGTGTTGTTGTATGTCGCCTGTACATTGAGTGTACCGTGGTCGACCTTCTTCCGTGATGCGCGTGATAATGCCCGCGCGCGGAGACCCTCATTGACGGATGAACCTGATTTTTTGACAATGCGTTTCTTACCCATAGGTGTATCTGTGGATGATAATTATGAAAGACTATTTCTTTTCAACCGTGCGGCGTCCGCTACCCATTGTCTTGCGTACGCCTTTCAGAGTGCGTGCGTTGGTCTTAGTGCGCTGACCACGACAAGGGAGACGTTTCGTGTGACGGCTTCCGCGGTAACTGCTGATATCCTTCAAACGCTTGATGTGGCCTCCGACCTCGCGACGAAGCTCTCCTTCTATCAAGAGGCCCTTTTCCTCTATCGATGCTCGTATCTTGTTCTCCTCGTCCGTAGAAAGGCTGTCAGCGGTGGCGCCGGGGTCAACCTTCGCTTCCGCGAGAATGCGCAACGCCATCGGACGACCAACGCCGTAGATACTAGTGAGTGCTATCTCCAATCTCTTGTTATTCGGAATTGTTATACCAGCAATGCGCATATGTTGATTGTGCTATGAGTTCATCATCTGTTACCCCTGCCTCTGCTTGTTGCGAGGCTTCTTCTTGTTTATCACGTACAAACGTCCGCGTCTGCGGATTATCTTGTCGTCGGGACTTCTCTTTTTGATCGATGATCGTACCTTCATACTATTCGTGTGATTACCCTCTCCGAACAATGCGGGCCTTGCCTCCGTAAGGATCTAATTCCAACTGCACAGTGTCTCCAATAAGCACCTTAATACGATGCTTCCGCATCTTACCCGCGACGTATGCAAGCACCAAAGAACCATCGTCGAGGGTAACACGAAACATGGCGTTAGGGAGCGCCTCTACGACTGTTCCCGTCACCATCTGCTTATCCGATCTGTCTTGCATTGAGCGTGGGCAAAGAGTATCAAATTACCGTCTAAGCGTCAAGTACTGTGAGTATTACGATATCCTCAGGGTTCTCTGGAAACGTCCGCTTCCAGAACGGCCGTACTTTTGCAGTCGCTCTATCAATACCCGGATACTTTTCTAAGATCCCCCGTGCAACCGGCATTTCAAGGATGGATGTGTCCCTACCAGCTAGGTCCCTCGCAAACTCCTCAGCATCAAATCGCCAGATGAAGTGTGCCGTGCCCTGCACGGTGACACGGTATTCCTCGGACTGCCAAAGAGGAACAGCTTCACCCACCTCACCGTTCTCAGGAACAGACGCTTCAACGCGAAGCCGAAGATCGTCAAGGTTCTTTATGTATATATCTATACCCGTGTATCCCGAAAGTGCACGAGAGGCGACTTGCCGAGCGAACATGTCCTCGTCAAAGAGTAGGCCATGCAACTTACCGGAAAGCGAAACGGTCACCTTATCATCCTCCACCAATTCGTCGGGTAGCGTATTGAACTCAAAAAAGACCGCTTCTCTAAAAAGTCTTTTGCCTTCAGGTCTATCAACCTCGCTGAAGCCGGCCGCCAACAACTCGTCACGGAGTTGAGCTTCGAGCTGCTCTCTCGCGGTTCGCCTGTCTTCTTCTCCTATGGTGCGCTGTATGCCGACGAATCCTCCTGCTATATCTCCGACACTTTTACCATACACAAGGTCCTTCTGTGGTGTTGCCGCTAGGCCTGGGACACTGAATGTGTGCGGGCCCGTGATATTGTACGCTTCTCCCGGTTCTTCTGCCCAGATCGTCGCCTCAATGGTGCCGGGGGAGCCATCAGCCCTTCGTGGCGGAATCTCTACCGCCTCTCGAACACGATACGTTCGTCCTTCTGTCGATTCGAAACGCGTGTTTCTAATGAGGCGTATCGATTCCCCCGTTTCGTTGTGTATCGTGATGCGCCCATTTGCTCTTTCTTCAATCTCACTCTCCCCCATGGCTACAACGCTTCGCTGTGCTGTGCGCTCGATGGTTATACGCTCGTAAGTGATTCCAGCGGCGGAACTCTCACTTGTTGCCAAAAATGACACATCAACCGCGACGCGATCCTGCAATGGATGCACAGTGACCGTCGCGCCGGCAAACAGGAGCGAAAGTACGATAGAGGATAAAACGACGATACCACTCACTCCCAGTGCGACCATAAGCCACTTGAACCGGTGACCGTCATCTTTCGCGAGACCTCGTCCCTCAAGGGGCGACATCGGTGGGATGCGGTGATCTTGATACTGTTCTTCGTATGTGTCGATATCATTTTCCTGTGGCCGTCGCTCTGGCCTCACAGGACGACGTGGTGCAGGTGTATGCGCCGGACGTATATCTGCCATACCTTCCCTACCTCCCGCAGGACGCTGCACCAGCGGTCGCGCCGGGAGCTCACGCTCTCGTCGTACCGGCTTTACAATGACTTCCTGTAAGGGGGGTTTTCTCATGTTGTGTCCGTATGTTACGAGTATATCACATCAGTCACGTAAACCGACGCCTATAGCATGTGTAAAAACCTGCAGCCGTACATCTCGTATAGCTTCAGGGGGTATGTCATCCCCTTCGTGAGAAGCGGAAACAAATGTACTGCAGGGTTGCACGGTGAAAGAGCGCTCTTCTCGCACCCCGGGAGCAAGGTAAGGTTGCGAAAGCAAGGGAATAAGAGCACTGTGCCACCGAGAATCCGCCATGAGGAGGACGAGTTCTGGGGGTGTCACGCCATCACTTTGCGCAAGTATCTCCTCCTGCACCGCATTGTACCATTCCTCAAGAGCGCCCCGGGCTTCCGCTGACACTCTATGACCATCGCCCTGCGTACCTGCCCCACCAACGGTCCCCATGAGTAGCTCCAGCTTGCTCTCTGCCTCTTTTGCACTTATTGCCTTTGGGGCGACGGTGCGCAAGACAATATCCGTACCAACTGGGACAGTGCGCACGTGCCGCATTATTCCTTTACGCATAGTAACTACGGTAGTTACCTGACCTGACACCTCAATGAATATCGCCTGCGCAGTTGCGCCACCCCAGAGGGCGGAGTGGTAGAGGTCAGCGAGAAGTCGGGTGCTTGTATATGCTAACGGATGGTGGTGTGGAAGGACGCGTTCTAGTATGGTGCGCACCTGCTCGAGAACATTGGAACTAGCAATTGCGTAGTATCCCGTAAGCGCAAACTCATGGACGGTCCTACCTTCCCAGGTCTGTACCGGATAGCCCTCAAGGAGCAAAGCTTGGTTAAGATGTTCCATGAGCTCGTGAGATCCCATCACATCTTCCCAAGATACAAAGTCTTGTCGCGAAAGCAAATGCGACACACCTTCTGTGTGAAGTCTATCAAGGGTCTGTCGAGTTACCGTGAATGGTTGCTCCTCTCCGCGCACAGTAGTTGCAACTCCGCCATAGAACCAAGGGGGGGCGAGGACGAATGCTACTTCCATGGCAGAGGCATTGAAAGATCGGTCGATGTCGCGTGCCACGGCAAGACCCTCACTTGTTAACGACATACCTAACTCGAGTAAGGTCGCATACATAGTGCGTTCGTACCTCTCATAGTCACGATATGCTCGATATGGATAGTCGAGCCGAGCATGCCACAGTAATGCGTCACCCGTCGATGTACACTTACTCACGCTCACACCCACCGACGTGGCGCCAATGTCAAAAACCGTCCTGTATGCAGGCCCTGTTGACCGTTTGTGACCGTGCCACATGCATTCAGTATAGCCCCGAAGCACGGGGCGGTAACAGCATGCTTGTACACATGACGTTTAGTCGACTCGGAGTATTCCTTTCACCCGGCGGACACCGGCCGATGACGCTTCTTCTTTCGTTATCACGAAACGCCCTTTGATATCGCCCGTATTTTTGACATGAGGCCCTCCGCACAGTTCTTGTGAATACACGGTCCCATCGTCCGCTTTGATCTGATAGACCGTCACCTTGTCCGGATACTTTTCCCAAAAGCTTCCTTCCACCCCTGCCGCCTGCGCTTCCCCCTTATCCATGACGGTCGTGGTCATGTCAGCGCGCTTTGCTATCGCCTCATTCACGTACGCCTCAACCTTATCGAGGACGTCCCTCGGCACTTTTTCCGGATGTGTGAAGTCAAACCGCGTCCTCTCGCTGGTGATATTCGAGCCCGCCTGGTGCACATGGTCTCCAAGGTGTGTTCGGAGCGCGGCGAGCATGAGGTGTGTACAGGTATGCAGCATGGTGGTGACTTCGCCGGCGTCAGCAAGGCCACCCTTGAACTTCTGTTCCGCCCCCTTGCGCGAGAGGGCTTGGTGGTGCGCCATCTCCTTCTCAAAACCGTCAGTATCAAGGGTCATACCCCGCTCGTGCGCGAGTTCCGCAGTCACTTCTACCGGAAACCCATACGTCGAGAAAAGGAGGAATGCGTCCTTCCCGGAGACAATGTTTCCATTAAGCTTATTGAACTCACGCAATCCCCGGCGAAGTGTTATCCTGAACTTCCGCTCTTCTTCCGTGATAGCGCGTTCTATGTCTGATGAACGCTCGGCGAGCGCCGGGTACGCCTTTCGGTACGGCTCTATCACCGGCCCCACGATGG
>SKIN01000038.1 GCA_007116405.1 Candidatus Kaiserbacteria bacterium
GCCGGTACCACCGCGGGTGGTGGCAAGGGTTCCCTGCCAGAACGGTGAGAAGGTGTGGGTGTCGCCGATTGAGGTGATGGAAAGGCCGATGTTGGTGTCACTCGTGGTGGCGAAGGCCTGTGAGGAGGCGGTGAGATCATTAAGAGATTCAATGCCACTACTTACAGTACCAACTTGGTCCTCACTACAGAAGAACGTGCCTGTCACACTATCATACAACAATTTGTCTGTGTTAGTTGCTGAACAGTTGACAAGTCCTGTTTGAAAAAAACCACCTGTAACAGCAAGCGTATCAACAGAAGTAGTGCCAGTGAGAAGAATGCTACCGTCCGGAGTCACCGTTATAAGCGATGTGCCGATGATGGCAGTGCCGTCGGCTGCGTAATACGCCAATTGACCAGCAGTACCTACTCCCACATCCCCCGATCCGCCAACGATAGTGGTACCTCCACCACCACCTGCAGCGCGAGCACTGATAATAGGGTTCTGAGGATCGCTGTAGTCAATGGTGATGTTTCGCCCGGCAACAACGTTGTACAGTAAATTGGACCCAAAGACAGAACCTGCTCCCGCGTCTATGTCAGCACCATCGGTCGCGACGCCACCCGATGCCGTGAATAAGCCGGTTGTAGTTGCAGAACCATCAATGAGTGTATCGCCAGCAACAGAAAGAGATGCATTCATTATAGCGTTACCCTGCACAAAGATGTCAGAACCGAGTGTTGCACTACCCGACACCGCCATCGTGCCCCCAACGATAACCGAGCCGCCGACTGATGCCCCTGCGTCTACAGAAAGTGCTCCGAAGGAACCTTGAGGTGCTCGTACCTGTCCCCCGAACAATCCTGTACCGGAAACCGTCAGACTGCCTCCGACCGACGCATCCTGCCCCAGTGTTGTGGTGCCAACGACGAATAATTCGTCTTGAATGGAAACATTGGTACCGATTCGCAATGTCCTTGGGGTCGCCGTGGCTGCGGGTGGACGTGAAAGCAATACCACCGGCCCTCTGGGCAATGCATCTAGTGAGTCCTCTCTCGTAAGTAAAGTATTGTCGACACGGACATCAGTAGAGGGTGTGTCTTGCTCCTGTGAAGGAGTCTCATCGCCACGACTAAACAGTCCCATGAACCAGGCACGTACCGATGATATGACATTTGCAGCCAGAGTATCTTCTGTTGCGGTGTCTTGAGCTATTGCATCGTACTCATGTACACCATCGGTCTGATACTGTGTAGATGGATTAGAATCTTCCTTTACCCCGGTGCGAGTGATCATTGTAGCGGAATCCATGATCATGGAACCGACACTCGCAAACATTCCACGCACTGCATCAGGTTGTGAGAAAAACGTATACGATACTGCCACCAAAACAAGTGTCGCAAGGGACAGTTGGGCAGTCCTGCGCAGAGCTACAGCAAAAGTACCGAGGATACCGCTTGGAGATCGACGTATGTGTGATGCCGGTTCTGTGAGGGCATGTGTGGGACGTGATGATTCATTATCTGTATCTTTCTGCGCGTCTATTCCCACGTTCCTTGCATACTCGGCGCGACGCTCAGCAGCCAGCTCCTCCCGTCGTCGTTGTTTCGCTAGTGCCACTCCCTCCAAGTGCGCTGAGAGTGACTCATAGTTTACGTACCACACGTTACCGATCTTCCTGCCCTCTACTACGCCCGTTCGGCACAACCGAGAAACGTAGTCAGAAACAATACCTGCACGCGAGGCGGCCTCCTTGGAAGGTATCCAATTAATCTGTGGTGGAACGGGTTCGGGCATGTATCCGTAACTTCTATGTCTCCTCTAGCTAAATCGGACGTGCACAAGATCAGGGTGTTTGCATCACGTATACTTGAAAGTATAGCGCGTCACTGGGTGTCGCACGTACACTCGATAGAAAAATACTGTGGAAAACAAAAATACAAACATCACTCGCAGGATGAGGCGAGAAGTAATATGAAGTGGAGAGCAGGTACTGACATATTGTCACAAGCTGTAAAGGCTATGATGATGGATATACAAACTAACAGTCCTCCGTAAAATACGCTGGCAACGGATTTACTCGATGCCCTCAGAAAAGATTGGTGATGTGAGGTCCGCCTACAACACACGCATTATGTATGTGTGACTTTTGATAATGAATCCCCTACAAAACGCATATGATGCAATGCGAGTGGGAAAGAATCGATGTGTACACGTTCGAATTACATCTACATAACGTTCGTACATGTATCGCTTAAACGAGATACTATGTAATTTCTGTGTATATTCTGATATTATTACCTTTTACGTACATGACCGCTTGCTCGAACTGGTAGGTCATGTCACCCTCCTGTGCGGTATGAACAACGATAGGCTCATTCCGAATGAGGGTGACGAAGTTGGCGTGCATAGGTAGTACGTCAAAAGGTCCGTCACTGTTCTTTGACGATACGGCAGTCGCATCCCCTTCCCACACCACAGTTGTGGCCTTACTTATCCGCACCTTCAATGTCTCGTCTTCACTCATGATCTCTTATCAGTCGCGAAGTGACTCCAGACTGCCGATATAGAGTAATGCGGATGCAGGCACCTTGTCATATTTTCCATCTAGTATTTGTCTAATATCTCGGATAGTTGTTGTTCTGGGTACAAATTGTCCTGGTCGACCTGTTTGAACCTCTGCGGTGAAAAACGGCTGGGTGAGATAATTGAGTACTTTCTGTCCCCGGTCATATATGACTCTGTTGTCTTCCGAGAGCTCATCCTCTCCAACAATGGCCACAATTCGTACGAGACGCTCATGTTGGTGTAGCAGATCGACAGCTTCTGTCACCGTCTTATAGTGTTCTTTGCCAATGAACCTTTCGTTGAGGAGCGCGCTTCTGCTTCTTGTGTGGTCTACTGCCGGCAACCTGCCTTGTTGTGCTATGTTCCTGTCGAGAATTACTACTGAGTCTACATGGGGCACTGTTACCGCAATACTTGGGTCTGATAACTCATCTGCTGGGAGATACATCGTCTGTACTGACGTAACACTGTTTGATACGGTGCTTCGTAGTCTGCTTTCAAAAGAGGCTATCTCAGACTGTAGCGTTGGCTGGTAACCAAATTCAGATGGTATCTCGCTTGCAAGTGTTGACAGTTCACTGCCGGCCTGCAAGAAGCGGTACACGTTGTCCACGAAGAAGAGTACATCTTGTTGTTCCTCGTCCCTGAAATACTCCGCAAGAGCCGTTGCTGACCACGCTGTACGAAATCGAATAGCAGCGTTTCTATGGATGTTGCCGAGCATGAGTACCACGCGCTCTAGGAGTCCTTGTTTTTCCAGCCAACTCCACAACTCATGTCCCTCGCGAGTGCGCTCTCCGATGCCGGCAAATATCGATACTCCTTCATGTGCATTAAGCAAGCCCCGTATCATCTCGGTCATGAGCACGGTCTTCCCAACACCTGCACCGCCGACCAATAGCAACTTCCCTCCTTCTTGCATAGGAGTAAAGAAGTCGATCGCTTTGATGCCAGTTTCGATGAGTGCGCGATCGGTCCGCTGATCGAATGAAGGCATCGTTCCCTTGCTGTGAATGGAGCGCCATGAACGTGCATCAATGGGCCCCCTGCCATCCTCAGGATTCCCAAAAAGATCCATCGCACGACCCAGGACCCCTTCACCTACCGGCACACTGATCTCTTGTCCTGTGGAGAGAATACGGTCACCCCTGGTGAGGAGCGTATAGCTTGAAAGTAGCAGGCAACGCAGCACTCTGTCATTCTCATACGCGTACGCCTCAAGGCGTATTGATTGATCCTTCTCGGCGAACAAGAGCTCCCGGAGTGGTGGGCGATACTGACCGTCACACATCACCGTGAGCACCTGCCCTTGCAGGTCTCGCACCCTTCCTACTGGACGATAGGTTGTTTGTTTTTGTTGTGCCATTGTATGTATCCTACTAATGTTTCAAGCATCTGCCTGCTTGCAATGTTGGTGTACGCTTTGCGTAGGGCGCGACCTTCTCTGCGAAGCAGCTTTTGTGCATTTTGGTCAGCACTGTCCATTCTGACCAGGCGGGCCGATATACGCGAGAGCTGCGTCTCGAGGAGGATGCGCTCAAATAACGCGCTTCGAACCTGCTGATCAAAGAACGCCATCATTTCATCCAGTTCTGGCTCAAGAAGGAATTCTGCTCCATCCTCATCATCAACATCTTTAGATGTATGTCCATCAGGCTGAAACGTGATATCGACCATACTGGCTTCCTGCGTGAAGACACTTACGAATTTCGGGTAGAATACGATGACCTTGTCGTAACGCGCGATTCGATCCAAGAACGCCTTGTTCTCGTCATCTGAGGGCGTGTCATCCAAAAATGACATGTACTCAAGGGCTTTACGTTTTTTAGCATTTGAAAGCCAGTATCGTTTACCAGTGTCACCGATGATGAGGCAGCGATCTTCGGTGCCGGTACTCTTCATGAAGAGTTGCATCGTGTTGTAGTTTAGTGCTCCGTAAAAGTGGCGATTTGTGGTGTAGGCAACATACAACGTCTTCTTTTCGCGCTCGGGTTGCTCTTTGTCGCGTTCCCTCGCCATTCGCCACACGAGACGGTAGAGATCCGTCAGCTCCGTGTAGAAAGTGAAATTGGTCCCAAACCGCTGCATGAGTTTGCCGAGTTCTATGGCGCTAATATCTCGGAGAGTACCAGTAATATAGCGAGCGGTCGCTATATCTTCGATGCGTTGTTTTTGTTCTCTTATGTGTGACATAACGATTGTAGTGGTGGAACAACCTCGTGCTCAACCTTGGCGAGGAACTTGTTCAGGTCTCTTTCTTTGGAAACCAGGTCACGTACCGATACGCATGCATCAGAACGCACGTATTCGAGGATGGGGTGGAGGTTCTTTGAGAAAAATGTAGCATCCTTGCCCGTACTAAAACTTGTAAAGACAAGTGCCAAAAGAACGACCTGAACATCCACAGGTAACCGCTCACCCTCATTTTGATTCATGAGTAAGCGTAGCACCGACCCCATTGCAAGTATCGTTCGGGATGCTTCCGAGAGCTCGGACCCGAATTGTGTAAACCGCTCTTGCTCCTTGGCATCGGCAAGAAGTGTGGTGATGCTCGTGGCAAGCTGTTTTTGTATCACGGTATGTGCGTGCTTTCCGACACGGGTAACAGACTCTTGTTCAAGAATAGGTGGAAACGTACCCTGCGCATACAATGCACTAGAGAACTGCAAATGGCCGTCTGTAGTACCCATGACGTTGGTCATGATCAAGTCTGTGGTAGCTTCAATATCCGTCTGTAATAGCGGAAGTAATGTGATAGAACCACCTTGTTCGAAACTACCAGCGCGTTCGATAAGATGAGCCTGTTGGTAGAATATGTCGCCAGGATAACTTTCACGTCCAGGAAGACGACCCTCAAGTAATGCTTTCTCCCGGAGATATTTAGCATGCGTATAAAGGTCGTCTAAGATCAGCACTACATCTTTTCCTTGCTCGGAGAAGTATTCTGCCATGAACATCCCGACGGAGGGAGCGATCGTATTAAGAGGTGCTCCATCCTCGGATGTGCCCGCAATGATGTAGGTATACGCAGATGCACCTCCCTCAAATAGCACCTCTGCAAGGCGTCGGATCATCGCTCCTGATTTGCCGATAGTAGTGTAAATACAGACCGTGTCGGTGCCTGCTTGATTCCGGATAAGCTCCCTGCAAAAAGGTTCGACGCCACTCTGGATGGGACCCATGAGAAGTTGCCGTTGCCCCTTGGCTATCGGGAGGACCGCATCGACAAGCGCGTACCCGGACATTAGCTGACGCTGTATGGGTCCACGCCGAGCAAGATCACCCGCCTCACGCTCAAGCACGAGGGGCGCATTTCGAGGTGGCAAGGCCCCTTTCCCGTCAATTGGGTCACCGAGCGGGTTGATGACTCGACCCATAAGAAAGTCACCGATAGCCAGCTGGTCCTCTTGCGCCCTAAGTTCAAACTGTTCCCCCGGACGCACATCACTTTGGTCAAGCAACACAGCCTCTATCGCGTCATGGGAGAGTCCGGTCACAAGCGCGCGCTCACCTTCACTATTCACAATGATGTCATGCACGCGCGCTGACGGAAGTCCCTCTATCGAAACCAAGTAGTGCTTTGTAGCGCGTACGATACCTATTTCCTTATTGTACAGTTGTTGCTCCATGGAGATGTGTATTGAAGGTTTGCACTATTTGCTCTCGATCCTTCTCGATAAAGTAGTGAAGTGACAGGTCATGGTAAATGTGCTTCCAGATGATGCCACACCCACCGGTTGCGCGCGGGTCTATATGAAGCGACATGAGAATGTTCGGCTGGATATTAGCACGTAGCCATTTGCCAAAGCCTTCTATTTGCTCTGGTTTGAAGCGAACAGGCACATACAGCGTGACGGATGGCACGGTAGTGAGTTCTTCTTGAACTGTATCTAGCGCTTCGTAGACCATGATCGGTTGAATATCAGTGGTGTTGAAGTCGCGCTCCCACTCCTTGAGTGCATCAATGGTGTATCGGTCGCATTCACCCCGTACCACTTCCTCTAAAGTCCGCGTGCTTCCCTCAACAAATAGGCGCTCCCCATAGTACTTACGCATAAGCCCGAGTCGCTCGACCAGAGCGTCGGTGGTATACGTGTTCTTGAGCATGATACTAATGATCTTGACGAGCATGGTACTATGTTAGACGAATACCCCCCTACGCTTTGCTTCTTCTAGTGAGCGGTACACGAGGTCTGCTTGATCCTGTAATGACAGTTTCTTTTGCAATGCTATCTGTGCAGTCTCCTCTATGAGGACCAGGATTCGCTCATTGACAAGACGCATTCGAGCCTCCCTGTATTTCCCTAATTCGTGAGAGAGGGTCGCAAACTCTTGTTCAATGTTGACCCGAAGCGCTTCATCGAGACCTTCTGCGACTTTGACGATCGAGTGGGCTGTTTCTTGTCCTATTTTACGCATCTCCTCCCTCACGACCTGAGCGTTCTTGTCGGATTCATTTGCTGCAGCCTCTTGAAGGGCAAGTGCAAGATGCTGTATCCCTTTCTCAACGTTCTCTATCTCAAGCGATAAACGGTCGAACAACTGACTTGATTGACCCGTAAAACTCTCCATACTGTGCTTTGCCTCGTCTGCATTAAGAGCAACCCGCTGTTCGATGTTCTGAAGAGCTTCAACAAAACGACTGGTTGCTCGCATATGCTCTTTCTCTACCCCGTACGACAGCTCTTTGATGGACTTCTCGAGCTGAAAACGGTATGCATCGAGAAAGTGTTCTATGCTCTGCTTGTCCTCATGAATCGCTTTTATACGTTCACGCTCTATGGAATCACGTAGCGAGCGGGCCTCCGCCATTGCCTCGTCGACGATGATCTGCGCTCGTTCTTCAGCTCTGACTATTACTTCTTTTGCCTTCTCCGGAGTCAAGGTGACTCGCTGGCGATAGACCATGAGACCCAACACGACGATAAGCCCGAGCGTAATGAGCACCATGAGCACAAGTGCTATCAGTAAGATGTGTGGTGAGTTTGCGATGGTATCCATAATGTGCACGTTATCAAGGAGCCATGATAATGGCGACGGCAACAGCGAATCCTATGCCGCTAATAACAATAAGTAAGAAGGCGTTCCAAAGTACCATCGAACGGATCTGCGACCTGGCAAGTGGATTGCGACCAACGGATATGACGCTCTGGGAAAAGGCGTCTCCAAATCGACGTGCTGCGACGATGACCGTCCCCACTGCAACAATAGACGCGAGCAAGTACCGGAACATTTTGAAGAGGTCCAGACCCCGTTCGCCGTCCGGCTGTGTTGAGCCGGGCATATATCCCAGTGCTGTCGTCGACGCAAGGAACGCGGAACTCTGGCCGCTTACGTACGGACCGATACGCAATGCTACAGGCACACTACCGACGCGAATGGTCCTACCTTCAAGGTCGAGAATATCTCCGGTCAGAACCATGTCCTCAAGAGCAAACCCCATGACGTACGCTCCTTGGTCACGACTGATGCGCTGGCCTTTGCCCGCAATGTACGAGGTGGTTACCAGATCCCCTGCCAGTATAGGGCCTGTGGCGTCTGTCACGTTGACCGAGACATTTCCATATCGAACAACAGGCACTGCACCCTCTTCATCAGCGCCATCTGTCATGTACATGACTGGTTCGAGTACAACAACACCAAACATCATTTCGTCTTCAGGCAACTGGCTGGGGTGCACGGTTCCCGACTCGGCATCATACGAAACTATGTCACCGTCAATGACATCCCCACGAGCAACGAAGGGAGATGCTACGGTGGCTTCAGGGCCGAACGAAACCGCCGTCGCGCTCAAAGGCACGACGACGAGTCCAATAAAGTACATAAAACAAGCAACGAGCCCTGCAGCCTTCATGAAAACAGTATACCAATGGACTCAACGAAAAAGAACGCAAGGGCTGTGTACAGAGAACATTTTGCATCCGCCACAACCCCGCAACCAGCGATGACTTAAGATAAAAGCAGATAGAGAAGGAGAAACATTGCGAAGACCACGAGCGCGCCTAGGACAGGAATGGCGAGTGAACGCTGCCTGTGCTCGCCCCTACGTACGCTGCGAGTACCCTGATCGAAGGAACGATGTCCGTACGCATCAAGAGTGGCATCCCCCGCATCGATGCACAAGCGTGCATCACGCCTTGGCGCTCGACGACCTGAGTGTTGTCTTGTCGCTGAGGCGATCACCACGCCGTCAACAGATACACTCTGTCTTGGTGACGCAGAGGAAGTGACCAAGGGCCGAGGTGTATCCGAGATATGATTCAAAATAGCGCCTGCATTCCTTCTTGAGTGCCTCTTAGGTCGCACGCCGGAGAGGGAGGCGGTTGAACGTTCACGCGCCAACAATGAACGCGAGCGAATGGGTACAGTCTTCACTCCACCAACAACATCGCTCGGGACATCGTGCGCTTCCGTGTCTAAAGGTGTCTGGGGGGAGTCTTCGCTCTCAACCGATCGTAGTAATGACTCTGAAACGAAGGGCTCGTAGCGAATGTCCGAGCGGACGAGAGGGTCAAGGGTTGCGTTCCTGCTTTTTTTTGGTGCCGGGAAGAGATCACCTGACCACACTTCAACATCAACCTCCGAGTGCTCTTCGGGGGGTATTTCCGCATACATTGGTGCCCCTCTTGAGGTCGGCGCGGAGAAATGCATATCCTGACGATCGTCTTCTGTCGCTATTGCTCGGCTATCCGAAATCATTTGATTTTCTGTTGTTTTTTCGTCAGTCCGTCGACCTTGAACTCTCGGCTTCTTAGGGTTCTTTAGTGTGTAATGAACACCCAGCTTATGTTTCCGAATAGAGTCCTCAGACACATACCAACTTCTGCCAATGAGTTGCGCGTCGAGCTTACCAGCACGGCACAGCTGCCCTACGTAGTCCTTTGTGTAGCCATACAACTGGGAAGCTCGTCCTGACGATACATATTTTCTCCCCTCAAGTACTATGGAGTCATCAGCCATGTGCTTAGTATATACTGCAATACGCTTACGGCGTTGCTCGATCAGGTATAGACTGTGGAAAACTCGACTGCACGATATCCTTTCTGGTTACGCTCAGTTCTCGTTCAGTGCTTTCATTATAATCTCGGAAAGAATCTTAGGATCTGCCGAACCTTTCGTCATTTTCATTCCTTGACCTATAAGGAATTGTAATGATGATGCCTTTCCGTTGCGGTACTCTGTGGCTACTGCGGCGTGCTCTTCTATGACTCGCATCGCCACATCGCGCAGAGCGTCGATATCGGATACCTTGATAAGTCTGTGTTTACGCGCTATCTCGTTTGGGTCTCCGCCCTCTGTTGCCCAGATCGCAAGTGCATCCTTTGCTCCACGCGATGATACAGCTTCTGTGCGTAGCATGTCGATGAGGATCGCGAACTCGGCCGCATCCATCGAACTGATACTTTTGCTCTTGCCGCCTTTTTTACTGAGGAGGCCGAGCAGATCAGTGGTCAAGTAGTTTGCGACGAGATTTCGAACGTCATCATTGACATTCTTCAGACTCTGCAGGACAGACTCATAGAACACATTTAGCTCTGTGTCGCTTACAAGCACTTCGACCACACTAGAGTGCATGCCCTGCTTGGTATATCGAACTCTTCTATCCCAAGGAAGTTCCGGTATCGTATCGAGCAGATTAGCATTAGAAAACTTGGGTATCTCGGATACTATCACTTTTGGCAGGTCCGGGTCCGGGAAATACCTGTAGTCGTGAGAGCTTTCTTTTGCTCGCTGCGAAAACGTCTTTTGCCTATTCTCGTCCCACCCTCTCGTCTCCTGCAATATCGACTCTCCACGAGAGAGGGCTTCCTTTTGTCGCTTTATCTCATACGCGATCGCTTGTTCAACGGCTTTGAAGCTGTTGAGGTTCTTCACCTCTACCTTTGTACCGAGAGGTTCTCCAGGGGCTGACAAGGAAATATTTGCTTCGATCCTCATTTCTCCCTTCTCTAGGTTTGCACGGCTCGCGTCAAGATATCTAAGCAGCAATCTGAGGTCCCGTGCAAATGATACAGCGGTCTGGGCGTCATGTATGACCGGCTCCGTGACCAACTCCATAAGGGGGACACCCGCCCTATTGAAATCCACAATGCTCGTATCTGTCCCGTGTGACGACCTGGCCGTATCCTCCTCCAGATGGATGCGTGTGACAGCTACGGGTCCAATGGCGCCACCGGAGACAAGGGGGTAGGCGTACTGACTGATCTGATAGTTTTTCGGTATGTCAGGGTAGTAGTAATTTTTGCGATCAAACTCGGTGAAATCCGCGATGGTGCCGCCGATAGCGGTACCGACACGCAACACCTGGAATACCGCTTCCTCGTTGATGACCGGCAACGTACCCGGATGCGCCATACACACAGGACAAACGTGTGTATTCGGAGCGACGTTGTCAGGCTCATTCGCGCAGCCACAGAACATCTTGCTGTGTGTATTCAGCTCCGCGTGTATCTCAAGTCCTATCGTAGGTACTAGTTCCTTCATGTAGAGAAATGATGCTACATACATTAGCGCACATAGACCTCCCGCGCAAATATCCTTGCCCAAGGAGCAAGTGCACGGGCACTGGGGGTGCCAGATACCACCCGGTCGTCAACCTCTTAGTCTTTCGTCTTGCGAAGGAGATCGACTAACATATCGCCGAGCTCTTTAATGTCATCATCGTCAAGCACGGTGACCGCACCAAGAACAGGCACGGCACGCTCGCTTGATAGCTTTGTTTTGATATCTCGGATTGCGTCATCCGAAACAAGGTCACGCTTTGTTAGAAGTACATGTCGTGGAATCGCAACAAGCGAATCGTAAGCCGAGAGTTCTTGCTCAACCGTGTCATATGATGCCAGTACATCACCTCGTTCAAGCGAGATACAGTGAATGAGTGCACGCGTACGCGATATATGGCGTAAGAACTTATGTCCGAGACCCTTACCGGATGATGCGCCTTCTATGAGGCCGGGGATATCTGCTATGATGTGCCCGTAGTAAACACCGAGATTTGGGTCAAGTGTTGTGAATGGGTAGCTTCCCACTTTTGCATCTGCATTGGTGAGTGCATTCAAAAGACTTGTCTTACCTGCGTTCGGAAGACCAACCAAGCCTAAGTCAGCGATAAGTCTAAGTTCAACATGAAAGTCACCCTTCTCTCCCGGCTGCCCTTTCGTTGCTTGCATCGGTCTTTGGTTGGTAGAACTCTTGAAGTGCTCGTTTCCGAGTCCCCCCACTCCTCCTTGTAAAATTGTATATTCCTTCCCTTCTTCGAGTATCTCTATTGCTTCTCCACTGCCTCTATTTGTGACTACAGATCCTATGGGTACGTTGATATAGAGGTGTGGCGCATCCGCCCCGGTCTTACTACTGGAAGCGCCGGGTTCTCCATCCTGTGCAGCGTACTCGTGGCGGTACATGAGTGGCCTGAGGGCATTGTTATCACGTATGCCACGTATGCGCACGTCTCCTCCCCGACCCCCGTTGCCGCCCGCCGGTCCACCTTTTGGCAAGAACTTCTCACGGCGCCAGCGTACAACACCGTCGCCACCCTTGCCTGCGGAAGCACTGAAATCATATTCATCAATCAGACTCATGATATCTCGTTATGTTAGTTTATGGGCAATCCAACTCATACTTGCCACTATGAGTGAGCCCAAGAGTGCCGGGATAAAACCTGCGACCGTGAATCCATCGACGAAGGTGCCGACAAACCAAAAAAGGAGGGCGTTCAATACCCACACAAAAAGCCCGAAGGTAACGATGGTGATGGGCAGTGTGAGAATGATCAGTATCGGCCGCACGAGTACGTTCAAGAGTGCCAGAAGTACCGCAACGATGAGTGCCACATACAACCCCGCAACATCGATACCCGGAACAAGGTGGGCCGCTATGAAGAGGGCCAATACGACCGTGAAGAATCTGGTGAGGATGCGTATCATTCACACATACTACACGAAATACCGGAAGTCGCCAGAGTCATCTACCGGCAGAACGAAAAGGCCGGGTCAGTACCCGGTGCATATCATGTACTCTGCAACACACATCACTCCTTCCCGGGTGTCTTGCATATCCCAAGCTCAGTGAGTTTTTCGATGTATTCAAGAAGTGTTATCACGTACGTGGCATGGCTCCAGGTGAGCGGCATTACCGACGTCGGGAACCCGCCTACTGCATCATACTGCTCTGCAAGCATGCCTGCTTCATTACATTTACTCAGCACCCACTGAAGCCGCTCTTTGACCGGTTCAAGGTCCTTCGGTCTCTTCGCCTTCGCTATCTCATACTCAGCAAGCCACAGTGTGGTGAGTATCCAGGGATTTCCCGGAACACCTTGCGCGGTACGGAAATAATTGTCACCTTCGTAGCGCGCAATACCACCTCCGGCAGACAGCGCTTTGTTTGTCTGTTCATAGATCTTGAACAATCTCGGATCATCGACCGACAAAATATTGTATTTAAAGAGACCATAAAAACTTGATACATCGATGGTCCTGTCCTTCACCATGGTGCCGTGTTCATGGCGAATCGACTTCAGCGCTGTGCCATCTGTGTCGATAAGGTGCGTGAGAATGCCCTCTTCTATTTCTCGAGCTGCGTTATTCCAACGCTTTGCAGCAACGTGTTTGCCGAGCATCTCGGCAAAACCAGCCGCTGTCTTTAGCCCCGCGTGCACTGTACAGGTAGTATATGTGAAGGTCGCGAACTGCTCCTCCCAGAGGTCATGACTTGGTAATGGAAGTCCTGTCTTCTTATCTCGGTAACGCGTGAGAAAATCGGCGACTCGGCGAATGTATGAATTGTAGAGACCCTCGATAAATTCAAGATCGCGCGTGTGCTCGTAGTGGGCTCCGAGTGTGACGAGTGTGATGGCACTCTCGTCCTCCTGTATGGGCGGTTGCGCTCTTCCGTCCCTCACCCAAGGATGCCATGAACTCCCTAGTGACTTGTCAGAACGATATTTGTGCAACAGATACCCGTCTTCAGTGAGCACTTCATTATAGAAATGATGGAATTCCTTACTCGCGCTGACGTGACCGGCGCGCAAAAAGGCAAGCATGATGTAGGCACCATCTCGGGGCCACGAGTAATTGTACGTATCTCGTCCCCACTGGAGGATGGATGAGTCTCCTGAGGCGATGATGGCACCTTTGTTGTCGGTGTGTGTTCGCATCACAAAGAGTGAACGCCGATAAAGGTTGATGTACTCCTGCTCAATACCACACGTATCGATGTCAATACGGTTCACCCATGCCCTCCAGAAATCACGTGTCGTGCGACGAAGGTGCTCAGGACCTCGTGTGAGTATATCGCGATGCATCTTCTCTACCTTACTGTAGCTTTCGCCAGCAGCAAGCCAATACGAAACGGTACGAGTCCCCTTCCCGCGCATGAAAAGTGAGATGCCGAGAACCGAATCGACACTGCCGTGTTCGACAGCACTCTTCTGGAGCATGCCGTCATCAGCATCCCGCCAGGTTCCCTCTTTCCCTTCGATACCAAGCAGTCCTACGCTGTAATCATCAAAATAGGCGTCATTCGTGCGAGCGGAGGCGAGAAATACACGACGACCCTTGTAGTGAATGATTGCATGCAGCTCGGGGGAGTAGTACGCGGTGTCGCCTCGATGTGATTCACTTATATGGAACTGTTGATTGAAAAATACTTTAATATTCCTGTCCTCTTCAAAAAGATTCATTACTTCTATGTGACGTACAAAAATATTATGTTCGTTGTAGACGATGTCTGAAAAACGAAGTTCCACGCCGATCTTCTCATTTGTCGCAACCACCGACGCGACCAATGTGTCTTGCTCATAGTTTGTGCTAACACGAAACCCCCCATTGGAGAACCAATGGGTCTTGTCACCGGTGAAAACACCGATGCGATGCATAAGTTGATCCCCCACATGGTTCTCGAGTCCCACTTGGGGGAAATGGAAATCACGAACCTGACCCCACTCATCATAACAGACAAGCACATTCCCGTTTCCGAGCACTAGTGAGCGGGCCATGATACAACTAAAAGATCATTACGAAACCTTTTCTACTTACAACACGTGCTTTTGAGTGCGCGTATAGTAGTAGTTCGGGTCTTTGCTTTCTCAACACGCCTTGCGCATGCATCATCTTTGAGGCAGTCGCGTATCCAGCGCGCAAAATCGTTACCGTCACGACGAGTATGGTATGCGAACTGCGCCTCCGACATGTCTTTGAGAGCACTGCGGAGGTGTTCAAGAGACTGTACTACTGGTCCATCACAGACCCAGAACGATTCCTCCGGACTACATGTCCGTACGCAGATGCACCCTGCTTGTTTCTTACCTGCCTGCTTTTTTGTTGCCTTAGCCTTAGGTTGTACTACCGCTACGGCGACCTTCTTTGAGACAAGGGCCTTCTTTGGGGCCTTGGATGCAGCACTCGAGGTTTTCTTGTTCGGCGCTTTCTTTGCTGGGGTCCTTTTAACTACTGATGATTGTTTCTTGGTTGGCATGGTGTGTTATGAGGTTAATGCTTGTAATACTCCGCGGGTCTTATGTCTGAACGATTGCCAGATACCCCGCTTCACAGGCTGTGGCCTTTTGGACGTCTGCGTACGTAACCGTACGTCATTCAAAACATTCATGTAAGCGATGTATGCTTCATACGGTGACTCGTAGGGATTGAAATAGGCGTGCACATCACCGTCCTGAAACCACTTCGTACACATGTAATAGAAATGGTCGGAGGTTGACAGGCGTCGCCAGTCACGCAGTAACACCTCATCACCTGTATTTTTTACGTCTTTCTCGAGCGCAAAGAACGCACGTAGGGCATCATGTTGTATGGCGTTGCTCTTCCATGCAGACAGATCACGCTCAACGTCAGCCCATGAGACATAGTGCGGAGCATCTACTTCGCCGACGGATTCAAACGTTGACATTGCCTCCGTGGGGGTCATGAAAGTGTTATCGCTATGCCTGAGAATCTCGCGTGGCATCTCTCGTATGAAATGGAATATACCGGTGTCTTCCCATTGATGCTCGCCAAACGTCTCATAATCCATGAACAAGTTGATGACATGCCCGTCACCATTATGCGCATTCACCCATTGTGCAAACTTAGGGGCGGTAAGCGGCCACTCTTCCCAGCCTTTGTTGCTGAATCGGAAAGCAATATCATCTGAGAGCTTGTAGTGTTTGAGTAGTACACGTAATGTCGGATCGTTCTTTGCATGATACACGTACGTGGGTTTACGCCATCCAAGCAGATGGTCAGCACCCTCCGCTAGCATGCCTAGGTATCCCATATCTGCCACCTGCTCGGCAATGTCATTACGGTAGATAAGCTCGGTGTTGCGAAACACGTACGGCGTAACTCCAAAGAGGTCCTTGACTTTGTCGGCATGAAGTTGTACTTGCTCACGAAACTCCTCCGGGGACTCAAGGAACGACAGCGAATGGTAATATGTCTCGGAGAGTATCTCCACCCTACCTGTCGCAACCAGACGCTTGAACGATTCAATGACTTCGGGGGTATACTCTTCAAACTGTTCTAGTGCGATGCCGGATATGGAGAATGAGGCCTTGAAATCAGGATAATCATCAAGGTTTCGAAGTAACGCCTCGTTAGCAGGTAAGTAGCACTTATCTGCGACCTTACGTGCGATACGGGCATTATTGGTATCCCGTTCACTCGAATCATTGAAGTATTCCGAATCATTTCCGATATCGAAGAACCTGTATCGCTTGATGCGACGTGGCTGATGTACTTGAAAATAAAAACAGACTGCACTCATATGTTGGTTCGTGAAAGTGATTCTGTTAGCTTCTTGTAAACCATCATACACCGCTCTGCTACCCTCCTCCAAACTTGACCGCGCGCCTCACGCATACCTTCGGTCGCAAGCGTCTCCTTTAGGCTCGGATTATCCAGTACCGATACCATCTTGTTGGCCATCTCGTCCGTGTCCCAGAAGTCTGTCTTCAGCGCATTGCGGATCACTTCGGCGACTCCCGACTGTTTACTGATGAGCACCGGCGTGCCATTCAATAGGGACTCGAGCGGAACGATACCAAATGGTTCTGAGACTGAAGGCATAACTACAAGGTCTGCGGCACCGTAGAGTCGCGCGAGTTCCTTTTCTCGCAGGAATCCCGTGAAGAGTACTTTGTCACCAATGCCGAGCTCTGCAGAACGGTCGATGATCTGCTTGGCCATATCTCCTGAACCCGAGATGACAAACAATGTGTTGGGGCGATGTGTGATGACCTTTCTTGCGGCGTTGAGGAAGTAGTCGGGGCCCTTTTGAAGGGTGAGTCGCCCGACGAAGAGGACTACGCCCCATCCCGAATCCTTGAGACGTTTCATCTCGGCTTCTGTTGCACTCGAGACCGCGGTGTCATCAGGATCAATGCCATTGTGCACGACATCAACCTTGTCAGGTGAGATACCGTAGTGGGCCACGATGACGCGCTTGGTGTACTCGGATACTGCGATTATCCTGTCCGCCTCATGCATACCTCGACGCTCTACGTCATACACGGCCTGATTGACCGACCCGAACCCTGTCCGGTCAAACTCGGTCGCGTGGACATGTGCAACAAGCGGAAGACCCGTTACCTTCTTTGCGGCAATACCTGCAGGATAGCAAAGCCAGTCATGCACATGAATGACATCAGCCGGATATTGAAGTGCGACCAATGGGGCAAGAGCGGCATATCGTAACACCTCATCAAAAAGACTGGGACCATACCGAAGCTCCGGGTATTGACCACGCAGGAAGTTAAGCTGCTCTTGTGTCAGGTAACCGGAGTTGAATTGTCGTGCCTGCAGTGAATCGAGAGGGTTCGCCTCGTCAGCGAAGACTATCTTTGCACCGGACGGCAGTACGGGAAATTTGCGCGGGAGGACAAAACGGACGTCCGCACCCTCAGCAACAAGTCCACGAGTAAGCCCATAGCAAGCTACGCCAAGCCCGCCACTGTTGCTCGGCGGGAACTCCCATCCATACATGAGAACTCGCATTATATATATGGATGCGAATAGAGATTAGATGCGGAAGCGGCTATTCGCATATCCTACAGTATACTACAGTCACCCCCTACCCTGGGCTTGCACATATGTGCATAACTTGGCTATAAATATTGGCGAAATGGTGGCCTGAGGCAGATCTCTGAACACCAGCACCTACGGGACCAGCTTCCACTCCCCCCGGGCGAGCAATGACTCGGCCTTTTTATACTTCATTTGCTTGGTTTCTTTGCCGTTGGTGACGGTGACGAGCTCATTTCTCCCTATTTTCTGCTCGGTGCGCGCCGGTACAGGAGTAGTGCCGCCTTGGGTCACGCGAGAGGCCTGTTGCGCCAGCGTACTTTGTCGCTTCATGCGTTCCTCCTCGCTCTCGAAAGCCCCCACTCCCATCTCAGGCAGCAGTTCGATCACTCGTTCGATGATACCTGTCTCAAGCGACCTGAACATGCGTAACCCTTCCTTGCGGTACTCGATGAGCGGATCCCTCTGCCCGTATGCTCGGAGGTTCACCGAACTGCGGAGATGCTCCATGACGTCGAGATGTTCGAGCCAGAAGAAGTCTATGGTCTGCAAGAGCATCCTGCGCACTACCGTGTAAAACTCATCCTCACCCAGGAGGTCTTTCTTGTTTGCAATGATGTCTCCCGCATTCGCGTCGTGCGCCATCACCTCATCAAGGAACGCGTCTATCGCCTCACGATCCGCCTCAAGATACCGACGTCGACGTTCGTAGATGACCTGACGCTGATGGTTCAGCACGTTGTCATACGAGAGGATGCGCTTGCGGGCATCAAAGTTGAATCCTTCGATGCGCTTTTGCGCACCCTCGAGCTGCCTACTGATGATACCCATTTGTATCGGCTCATCCTCCGATGTCGTTGCTCGAGACATCGTCTTACGAATGAGATCATTGTTGCCGAACACGCGCATGAGATGGTCATCAAGCGACACAAAGAATTGCGTCTCACCGGGATCTCCTTGCCTGCCCGCTCGACCCCGCAACTGATTGTCGATGCGACGTGCCTCGTGGCGTTCGGTACCTAACACGTAGAGACCACCAATCGCTTTCACCTCCTCGTAGGCCGCCTTGTCGACGGGACTGCCACCGAGCTTGATGTCAACACCGCGACCAGCCATGTTGGTGGCAATGGTGACCGTGCCTTTACGACCGGCTTGAGCGATGATCTCACCCTCCCGTTCATGGTTCTTTGCGTTCAATACCTCGTGCGGTACGCCCTCTTTTGTGAGGTAGGCGGACAGTTCCTCATTCTTCTCAATGGAGGCGGTGCCTATGAGTACAGGTTGCCCCTTCTCGTAGAGTTCGCGCACCTTTCGCGCAATTGCCTTTTGCTTGCCTTGCTCGTTGATAAAGATCATGTCGGGATTATCGATACGTGCCACGGGTTTGTTTGTGGGTATCTGGACAACGTCGAGTTTGTAGACGGTGTAAAATTCCTCGGAAGATGTCTCCGCGGTTCCTGTCATGCCGGCGAGTTTTTCATACATGCGGAAGTAGTTCTGGAACGTGACTGAAGCAAATGTCCTACTTTCACGCTGAACCGAGAGACCCTCCTTTGCCTCAACTGCTTGGTGCAACCCATCGCTCCAGCGTCTCCCTGGCTGCATACGCCCAGTAAACTCGTCGACGATGACCACCTCGCCATCGCGCACCACATAGTGTTTGTCACGCTCAAACAGCGCCTGCGCGCGGACCGCGGTCTCAAGATGGTGGACGTATTTGATGCCTGCCTCCGTGTATATATTGTCGACACCTAAAGCCTTTTCCGCTTTTTCTATACCCGCATCGGTCAACTGCACCGCACGAAGCTTTTCGTCCTTCGTGTAGTCCTCTCCCTCGGTGAGTTTGCGTGCTATCCCAGAGAACTGAGCGTAGAGATCCTCTGATGCATTTGCCGGAGCGCTGATGATAAGCGGGGTTCGTGCTTCATCGATGAGTATCGAGTCGATCTCGTCTACGATGGCGAAGTAATAGCCACGTTGTCTGAGGTTTGCGACGTCGTATTCAATATTGTCACGCAGATAATCGAAACCAAACTCGTTGTTCGTGCCGTACGTGATGTCGGCCGCGTACGCTTCCTTGCGCGTACACGGACGCAGGAAATCATGCACGACCTTAAAGGAACCTGTGGCATCGCGTTCTTCATCCTCTGCGGAACCCTCCTTGATATCCGGGTCATAGAGGTATGACGCCTGAGAGTTGATGACCGAGACGGTAAGACCAAGGAATGTATACACCTGCCCCATCCATACAGCGTCTCGGCGAGAGAGGTAGTCGTTCACTGTGACGACATGCACACCTTTACCAGTGAGGGCGTTGAGGTATGTTGGCAACGTCGCGACCAAGGTTTTACCTTCACCGGTACGCATTTCCGCTATGGCGTTACGGTGCAGCGCGGCACCACCCATCACCTGCACATCATAGTGGCGTTCTCCGAGGACTCGCTTCGCAGCCTCGCGCACTACGGCAAACGCCTCCGGCATGAGTACATCAACGCTCTCTCCCTTTTCCAAGCGTTGCTTGAACTCTTCCGTCTTTGCCTTGAGTCCGTCGTCAGACATAGCCTGCATTTCATCCTCATGTGCATTGACCGCCGTCACCACCTGTTGCAATTCACGGAGTATCTTGCGATTGGTACTGTCTCTATATAGCTGTTTCAGTGAAAACGAAAACATGGCGCGATTGTACCACAGATGAAAGAAAGCGTCAGTCTCCCATAATGCCGACCCCAAACAGCACAACATCCGCCGTGCGGATGTTGTGAGGTCAAAGAGTGGAAGGTGCGGACTACTTGCGTCGCGTCGCTTTCTTCTTTGTCGTCTTCTTGGTCGCTTTCTTTGCGGCCTTCTTTACGACTTTCTTTGCCTTCTTGACCGTCTTCTTTGCCTTCTTGGCAACCTTCTTGACGGCCTTCTTTGCCTTCTTGGCTGCTTTCTTTACCGGCATGATGTCAATTTGAATTGTATATGTAATGAACGACGTCGACCGAAGATAGCTGCGAAGATATCCTCACGTCGTTGTAATACTTCTATTATGGTGCAAAAAAAATTTTTACAAAGATGAAAAAGAAATTTTATGTGGATAACATGACGCAACCTCCGGTCATACCGAACGAAGTTCGACGTCGATACAACGAACCTCCGGTTCCAGGATGATCGTTGTGCGCTCTTTGACATCTTCAATGATGGTGTTTGCAAAGGCAATCAACTCCGACGTCGAACCGTCGCCATAGTGCACCAAACACAAGGGTTGCGTATCCCAGCAGCCGACATGCTCACCCCTTCTTCCCTTCCACCCGAATTGTTCAAGTAAGTAAGCGGCGGAGAGTTTGTACATTCCTTCACCGTGTGGATGTGCGGGAAGATATTCGAACCAGCGAGTCAGTTCCTTGTATACCTGTTCTGGGACGACGGGGTTCTTGAAAAACGAACCCGCGGTGCCTACCTCGGTCACATCGGGAAGTTTCCTGTTGCGTATCGTTCTCACCGCATCACTCACTTCCTTTGGAGTAAGTCGTCCGGTATCGGTGTTCTCAAAGTACGCCGCAAGGTCACGGTACGAGAGCTTTGGTATGGGATATGTACTCAACCGAAATGCGACCCGCGTCACAATATACTGCTGTCCTTCCGGGCGTTTGAATATCGATTCACGATACCCGAATTCACAATCAGCGACAGAGAAGATGTGTAGGGTGTTCTCCTTCGTGTCGAGCACTTCCACCCAGTCGATCAAGTCTCGTACCTCAACCCCATATGCCCCGACGTTCTGCACGGGCACAGCACCCACGGTGCCGGGAATGGCAGAAAGGTTCTCCATGCCCCAAAGCCCCTGCGACACTGTCTCCGCCACAAGGTCGTCCCACAGCTCACCCGCACCGGCCGTAACACGTGCGTCACCTTTGCTGTCCTCTTCATAATGACGACCCCGTATGTTGATACGTATCACGAGGCCATCAAAACCATCGTCACTAAAGAGGACATTGCTCCCCTTACCGAGTATAAAAAAAGGAAGCCCGCGGGTGCGAGCGTACGCCAGTGCATCACGCAACTCCTCCAGTGAGGTGACCGAACAAAAAAAACGTGCCACACCACCGAGACGAAATGTGGTGAGCTCTTGGAGTGACACATTGGTAAGTACACGCATGTCCTGTTCTCTATTCGCGTTTGTGCCCGGTATGGAACGCCGGTGCGAGCTCCAAATGAAAAACTTTAATGAGTGCCGCGGCGCTCCATACCAGGCGCACCAGGACAGTATACCATTCCCACAAGAACCACCAAAATATTGCCGCCATTGTCATGCGCGAGACAAAGGGTAGCTCCCAGACACGCAAATCCCCCTGTGAGGGGGGACTTACGCAGTTTTTCATTTTGCAGAGCTTTTACACTCTGGCACTCACTTGGCAGTATAGCACATCTGCAAATAAATGCAAGTCCACGTGCTATTTTCGCAGCTGCTCGATGGCAACACTGGCACCGCGCTTCCGCACGACCACTTTTTGCCCATCTTTCCAACCAAGCTCCCGAACGAGGTCCGCAGGCAGTACCACCGTGGTGGAGCCATTTGCTTGACGCTGTATCTTGCGTACATTTACAGGTTCTGTCTTCTTTTTAGCCATATATCGTGTGAATTGGTTATTGGAGAGCACGGGGTCACCACCCACGCACCTCTTTGATAAACTCTTCAATTTGCTCGGTGTGTTCTGGATATTCCTCAATTATTGACTCAAGAAGAGCCACTGCTTCGTCCCTTCTCCCGAGTTCACGGTACGCCACCGACAGTGAGACACGTTGTTGTATGTCTGCCGGGTTGTTCTCTATGCGCCGCTCAAGCGCCTCGGCTACAACATCATAACGACCTGCATTCGCCCATTCTCTAATGAGTCGATCGTCATCAATCGCCGGGGTCCCAAAGCGTTCCGCCAACAGATCGACCGCTTCCCTGTCACGACCGGTACGTATGAGCAGCAACGCATACAATCGGCGCGCCTCGTCATATTCAGGCGCAAGCTCGAACGCCTTACGGAATAATTCATATGCATCTTCAGTCTCTCCCTGCACCAGACGCACCTCCCCGAGTTGGAAGATAGCAGATTGTTTACGTGGTGTAAGCTCGACAGCTCGTCTGAACGCCCGCTCGGCATCGCCAAGGGCACCGGTATTCGCATACAGAGTGCCCATGAAAAGCCAGAGCCGTGCGGAGTTCGGGTTACGCTCGATCTCTCTTCGCATCTCCTCAATAGCTAGATCCCTGAAAGCTTGGCGAGTCTCCGCGGTGACGTTCTCAGCGCGCTGCATGTTGGCGGCCATCTGCGCAAGCTGTTCACGCACTTCTTGACGCCCAAGCTGATCGAACACAAGAGCGCGCTTGTATGTTTCCAATATCATTTCCGGAGAATTAGCTACTACCTGACCGTTTGGTAGACGTTGTTGTGGGATCATCGCACTGATGAGCGTCTGACTAGTGCGGATACCAGGTACGTTCACGTAGTAGATCACCAATCCTGCGACGACGATAACGATAGGCAAGATGACTGCTACTACCGTCTCCTTGCGAACGGAATACTCCCCACATAGCGGTTCGTGGTTGTCGCTTACCCGCCAATGAATATACGCAAGCAGTGAGAAGAAGAGGATGTAGCTAATGATATTATCGAACACCGTGAGGTTGTGCAGGAAATACGCGACGATGAGTCCTGACCACAATGCGCGTTCAGTGGCACCAAACGTATGATCACGCTTACGGAAAAGTGCTCGAATCGTCTCAATGGACGCGAGAGCGCGCCATGTCCATCTACTCTCTCGAGGGGTCAAGACCCAGAGATGAGCCAACATTGAGACAGGCAACAGTAGGTACGCAATGAGGCCGGCAAACCCTGCTGCAATGAGCCAGTCAAACACGACATTGTGCGTACGGTCGAACCATGGTTCCTCACCATACATGTAGGGGTCGAAGTGTTTAGAGAATACGTACTCATAGTTGTCTTGACCCCAACCGAGAACCGGGCGTTCTTTCACTCCTTCCCATGCCATGCGCCAGTTCATAAAGCGTGCGTTCACCGTCCCGGAACTCATACTTATCTGAGTGAAGCGGTTGACGACCGGAGTATCTTTCGCCCACTCAGTGTCCTTGAGACCGAACAAAACTCCGACCACTACCACCACCGTAAGCAATGCGCCAATGGCAGCGGAGCGTAGTATCCTGCGCTCGCGTTCAAGGAGGGCGATGAGGAGTGCGGTGACCATTGCCCCACCAATAAAGCCGAGTACCGTGCCCCGAGTGAGGGTGAGTACCATCACGATAAGGTGGAGGAAAGCGACCACTCCAAGGAGTGCTTGATGCCAGTGGGTGCCCTTCCACCGCGCCATCAGCACGAGCGCAATGAAGATGTGAAAGAGCGAATAGACAGCAAGGTAGATGGGGTTACCAAACTTAGCGTCAATACGAGGTATCGAGGAGATGTCTGGGAACGCCTTGATGATCGGATCGAGTGCAATAAAAAGGACCAGGACACTTGCGCCCAGCGTACTATACCAGAATATGTTCCAGAGCTTCTGCGTGTTCAAGACCGTGCTCGCGACAATAAAGTACGCGAAGAGATGGAGCATCGTGATATATCCTTCCATCCGCTCAAAGTTGCTCCAAAAACTCTTGAACGGGTTCTCGCCGAGCATGCTGGCAAGACCGACCACAGCCATGAAGAATACAATGGCTGCAAGGATCCAAGAAAAACGAGGTCGGTAGCGAGCATCGATCAGCGCGAGTAAGACCCATGCCGCGAAAAGTATCTCTACGACGATGCGAAACGTGAAATTCTTTCCCGTGATATAGGGAAAGAACATGGACGCGGAAACAATGAACGGCAACATGACGGGGAGCGCGACGACGCCTCCCACCACCAACCAGCGCAGCGTATCTTTGAGCATATGGCACACACTATACCACGACGGCGACCTCCAGTGCACCTTGACCGCCGTGTGGAAAGCGTTTGGGCATACGACCCTTACCGCCCCTTTCGTTTTTGCCTGGAGCGCAACGCATCGGCAGCCATGAATGTTCCTGTGCGCCAGAGCATGTCTCTCACGAATGAGCGGGGTGACGTCACATTAGTGAATGCTCCGGAACGGACAGCCTCAATTACGGAGCGTGTATTCTTCTCCGCCCTCAAGACCGCGTAGCTGTCGTCCATGAAATCAAGGAAATGTGTGTCTGATGTCGCGATGTACGGTTTAGCGTGCTGTTCAGCTACCAAACGTGCCTTCTTGTTGCGGTCAAAAAAACGTGAGTAGAACCACGACTGCTCAACGGCGTCGAACAGGTGAATGTACTG
The DNA here is from genome assembly GCA_007116405.1 of Candidatus Kaiserbacteria bacterium. Lineage (GTDB taxonomy): Bacteria > Patescibacteriota > Minisyncoccia > Phycocordibacterales > UBA12088 > UBA12088. Next base: position 24,893 of record SKIN01000038.1, read on the forward strand.
CTCGAGGAGTCCGTGGAGGCTGAACCCACCAACGTGATACGGATGAGGGGCAATGACCAATACCTCCTCGTGTCTCGCGCGGTACTGGGTAAGGTCGTCGAAGGTGCGCACCTCCTCGACGTCGCTTGTCGCGTTCAAGATGAGTACATGGTTGCGGTTGCTGCCCTCGTAGATATCAGCTTCGATACCAGGAATGAGCAGCATGTCGCGCTCGGCCGCGTACGCTACGTGCTCACTCGTGCAAACGTATTTGCGGTGACATGTCACAGCAAGCACATCGAACCCCTTTTCACGGGCATGGTCGATGCCGGTATAGAGGTCGTACGCAATGTCATGCGCATCGTCTTCCGCTGTATGAAAGTGAAGGTTGGTCTTTAGCATACCTCCGTTTGATGCACCACAGCATAGCATGTAGAAAAGAAAAACACCCTCCCGGAATATGGGAGGGTGTGCACGCTACCAATGCTCATGCTGCGGCCTTATACGCGGACACGAAACGGCGGGTATAGACCACAAGACCGGCAAGCGAAGCAAGTGCCATGATACCTATCAGTGCAAGAAACGGGACGCCAAAGTCATACCAGTATAGTTGCACGATGATGGCCGTTGCGGCCGTCAGATTTACAGCCTGACGAGCTTTACCCAGCACATGTACGCGCAAGACCATACCATGGAGACGTCTCCAGGCACCCTCAGCAAGTACGACCGCCTCAGCAACGAAGACGATCAGCGCAAGTGCAATGAACCATCCAGATATCTCTAACCGAACCGCTTCGTGGAAGATGTTGCCGATCACCGCGAAGGTCAGCAGCTTATCTCGAATGGGGTCAAGCCATTTGCCTACGGTGCTGTGTTGGTTGAGATGCCGTGCAGCAAAACCGTCGAGCGCGTCAGTTATTGCGATCAAAATGACCGTGACGGGTATCAGAACGACCCACAGTTCAGCTATGTACTGATAGACGTAGAACAGGGTGAGAAGGATGCCGGAACCTGTGATCAGGTTTGGGATAGTGAACCACGCGTCTTTAATTGTTGAGTGGTCAGGTTCGGAAAAAAACTCTTGCTTTAATGACTTGATCGTGGAGCGCTTCATTACACTCTCCTTTCTGCCAATGGGCAATAATACACCTCATATTATTATATCACAAAATATGATTTTGTACAGCACAATGCTATGCGAACCCTATCGCAGCATTGCTACTATTGCAGCGGCAAGCTTGTTGGGGTCATGACGGATGAGCGTGCGCCGGAGGGGGTCGCTCCGCGTGGGAACATGGAGTGTTTCGCTAAGGAGGTCGGCTCCGACGTACGTGATACCCCGCGCTTCCCTGCCCGCACAGAGTACGGGCTCCCCTTCGTCAACATACCGTTTGAGAAGTCGGGGTGAGATGGGAGTGGTGTTGTATAATACGACGTCGATACTACGACGAGTTGTGGCAAGTCGCTCTATTTCCTCGACATAGCGGGCACAGGTAAACCCATCGGTGTGCCCGTGTTTGTTCATGAGATTGGCGACGAACACCTTCGGAGCCTTTGCACGTTTGAGCGCCTGTGGAAGGCCACGTACAAGCATGTTTGGGAGCAGTGATGAATACAGGTTGCCGGGACCGATGATGATAAGGTCTGCTTCACGTATCGCGCTTCTCGCCCGGGGATTGAGGGCGGCCTCGGGTCTAAGGCCCATATCCTTGACTCCGAACTTGGAAACGAGTAAGTACCCCGCAAGCGCATCTTCTCCTTTGAGCACCTTACCGTTGCCGAGCTTGGTCACCAGCTCCGTCTTGTCGAGCGTAATGGGAAGTACGGTGCCACGTATCTTGAGTATCTTTCCCGCTTCTTCGACAGCTCGGTCGATCGAGCCCGATACTTGTTCGAGTGCACTGATGAAAATGTTGCCGAAGGTGTGCCCTTTCAATGACCCTCGGGGAAAACGATGCGTGAAGAGCGCGCGCATGGTCTCATCCCCTTCAGACAGTGCCACCAAGCACTGGCGCAGGTCACCGGGGGGAAGGACCCCCAACTCGTCCCGCAACATCCCCGTAGAGCCACCGTTGTCAGACATCGTGACAATAGCGGTAATGTCGACGTCGTGCTCTTTAAGGCCCGAGAGCAACGCAAAGTGGCCGGTGCCGCCGCCAATGGTGACAATTCGCTTCGTTCGTGTGGTTGTCTCTGACATACAGATGTGGGGCTATTAGTCCTATACCATGGCAGACTTTGCCCTCCGTAGCAAGCACTCTGACCACGCACATAAAAAGAACCGCCGGCGCAGGCCGGCGGTGATGTCAGAGGTGTACGGTACGTGTTGTCAGACCGTGAGCATCAAGTATGTGACGCAAGCGTATCGGTTCGTGTTCGAGCAGGCTGAAGTACGCGGTTGTTCCTCCCATGGCCGAGAACGTTGCAAGATTGTCTCGTATATCATCAATATAGAGTACTTGCTCGGGCCGGACATGCGCCCGCGCGAGCGCTCGTTCAAAGAACTTCTTGCTTGGCTTACGCACCTGTACGTCCGGATCGTAACTCCGGATGTATTCCTCGGGCCGGAAGAGGCGCACCGAAGGAACCCGTTCCAAGTAGTTCCAATGCAGCTCCATGGTATTCGACGTCAAGAACTTACGCACTCCATGCCGGAGATCCTGTATCGCCTCCAGTATCACTGAGGGTGGGTCGAGAAAGATGTCCCCCATCCATTCAGCAAATACCTCGTAGCTAACCTGTTCCGGCAAATCGAGGTCGCGTGCGAGTATTTCGTAGAACATCCTACCGGATATGGTGCCCGTCTCGAGTGGGTCAACCCATTCGGGACGCACATAAGTTTCAAGTAGTTCTTCGACCGTACGGCCGGAGTGTCTCGCCAGCTCTTCACATGACCGCCGGATACTGAATTCCACAAGTACATTCCCCACATCAAAGAATACAGTGTTTATGGTCCTCTCCATCATACTCTCCTCGTTCGTTGTCCTAGGATGACTATGTCATACATGCCATACATACACCAGATGCGTACTCCGCACCCATATTCTGTGATACAGTATTTTTTATATGAAGATCGTCATCGCTACACCGGTATTTCCACCCGAACTGCATGCGGACGCGCAACGCCTCTTTGGCCTTGCGACACACCTTGCGAAGGAGCATACGGTACACGTGGTCACGTACGGAACAAGTCACGTGCCGACAGCCGATGTCTCCGTCACCTGTGTAGACCGGCATGTACCGCTACGCAAGCGTATTCGGGCGTTCACGAAAGCACTTATTGAAGCTTGCGACGGCGCTGATGTTCTATACGTACACGGCAGCGGCATCATAGGACTCTCCGCGCTACGGGCACGGCGCAAGCGCCGCGTACGACTCGTGATACACGTACCACATGACGCGGTATGGGAGTACGCGTCTCGATACTTCAATGAACCCCCATCGGAGCTGCTGGAGGATCTCTACGCTGACATGAGCGTCCGTGCACTACTGCTTGGGTACGCACAACGGTTCTTGTTGCGTCGGGCTGACACCATCATAACCGAGACACAACGGCATGCCCGCCTCCTCGAACGAAGATACGGCATTAAACCGGGTGTCTGTGCTGTGGCTCCCACTCGGGCGCAGGACCCCGTTGTGCTGCCGTTTACTCCTGCACGTCGTGTGCATAAACTACTCCTCACCATCCCCTCCGACGAGAGCAGAATACTTGCCGGGGAGTTGCACGCGCTCGAGGTGCTGCAGCAGCGATACCCGGATACGGAACTCGTGCTCTTGCGGACGACATGCTCGAACTTTAGAACGGAGGAAGCAAGCGGAAAGAACATACGCTGCCTCAGTGCCACGACTCGTGCCGAACGCTGGTACGAAGCACAGACCGCCGACGCACTCGTGATGCTCGACCACAGCTTTGCCGACCAACGCGCGCTCGTGGACCTCCTTGGGATGGGGATACCCATCGTCGCATCAGAGACCGGACTGTGTGCGGAACTCTTTGGTCTCAATGTCGTACATGGGTATGAACCGGAGAAACCGGATACCTTGACCGAAGTGCTCGCGGGTCTCTTTGATGATCCGGCACAAGGTGAACGCAGTGTCCGCGCGGGCACCGCTCTCCTTAGCGAACGCCACAGTGCAACACAACACATGCAGGATGTATTGGCCATCTTTCAAAAAGGATCATGAAGCAATTCAACCAAGAGACGTGGGAGGCATACCTTGAAAAGGAACTTGGTGTCCTTGTACCACTCCTTGCCAGCGAGGGGGTGACTCTCGATGAAGACCCGTATCTTCCAGGTGCCTATGCAGTGCCTGAAGCGCCGATACTCACACTGCTCGGCACTCACACCGAAAGCGGAAAGCGGGTGGTGGTGCAGGTGACTTCCGACCCGGGTACCGCAAAAGAGCTGACGCGCGACACCGAGCGCCGCGAATGTGTCGAGCGACACGGGTGCCTTCCCCTCACTATACGTCTGCCGGAGGAAGTTGCGTTTGGAAGACGTGACATGCACACGTTCATGGTGACTGAATACCTCTATGAAGATCGATCGTTTTCAGAGCTGTCCCTTGAAGATGCATTCTTTTTTGCACTCCGCATCCTTGAGGCACAAGAACAAACTCCTCCGATGCCGTATCGGGCAATGCGTGCCGCAAACAAGCTCTTTGATACCTACACAGCGGAGCGTTATGTGAACACCCTGCAGCGGTATCGCCGGGAAGTGTCGAAACTGCTCTCTGAACACCAGCAGACGCAGGAAATGCTCGCTTTGGCCGGAGCGACACTACTGCGTGAACGGGAGCGCATTGACCGTTATACGGGCACCCTACTCTACCGCAAAGCATCTCCGGAGACTGTACGCATCTCCGATGGAGAGATGTACCTTCTCGACCACGCCCTCTTCCATTTTGGCAACCGATATGAGAGCTGGGCACATTTCATTAATTACTGCGCTCTACACCGACCCGAGGTCGAGGCCGCGCTTGTCGACTATGTGCACGCCAATCGCGGCCCTGAGGTTGCAGAGGTGCTCCGCATCATGCGACTCTTCACTCTCGTGGAAGTGATACATGAGGATGCTCGTGCTCGCGAACGGGTAGAAGCGAACAAGGTCGCTGACATCGAAGTCCGTATCGATTTTTGGACCGCCGTACTGCAAACTCAATTATCGACACGATAGGAGATATTCCGGTCGCACGGGAGGATCCTGCCTCTTCTCACCTGTTATTGTTTTCCGTCCTCTATCTCTATCTCGATATCTGAAAGTGGATCGTCTTCGACGCGTTCCCTGCGTGTGATGGTGATCATGACAAAGACCGCAAGGATGCTTACAACTAGCGCAAGTACCGACCACCATAGGAAGGACGCGGAGTCATCTTCTCGTGCAACCACAGCGATGACCTCATCCTGCACCGGTTCCTCGGCTTGCTCCTGTTGCTCGATCGCGGGTGGCGGAGGAGGTGTGGCGGTGGCAACAGGTACGGCTCTCTGTATCTCGGGACTCGTTGCCGCTTCAGCGAGCACCATGGGTTCAACGGTACGGAAGGTGGAAAAAACGGCGCCGCTCGGATGGAGAAGTGTGACAAGTGAACGAGAGGCTCTGCTGAGACCGGTCACGGCTGAGTGAAAACGAATAGTGTGGTCCGCAAGGATGCGGGTGCTGTCCGGGATACGAAACCGTACATCGCCTGCAACCAGGGTGAACCCGGAAAGGTCAACCTCTACAGCACTCTTGTTCTGTACCTCGATGTACTCATCCGTCGCGCCGATGATGTCGAGTTCCGGGGCGGCAACGCGTACGACCATGCGCGCCTCCGCGGAAAGTTCACGGGTGAAGTTGGTGCGTTTTCCTACTACCAAGACCGCGTAAGAGCCCGGGTAGCGATAGGTGTGTGTTGGAGTGGCTCCACGCACCACTGTGCCGTCGCCAAAGTTCCAGACCGCTTCATGAAGGTCGGTCTCGGTGCCTCCCTCCCGGAATGCCTGGACACGAAACGTGGTGGGAACCCCGGCGGTGACTGTCTGCTCAAGCGGCAACAGAAGCGTGAGTGCGGGCTCCAAACGAACGCGCACTGTACCGCCGTCGACCGTTGATGACTCTATGGTGCGTACACTGCTCCCGATCGCGGGTGGTGATACAGAGGTGGATGGTGGACTCTGCCCTGCCGCAGGTTCAGGAGCGCGCGGTGTCCCTCCCCCCATTCCCGGAGTGGGTGGCGCAGTAATGAAGCTACTCACCGGGGGGTTGCCGGAACGCTGTAAGGTGTCTTTGGTGACATTGTCACCGCCTATCGCCCAGTTGTCCGACCCGTCCACGCGGTCAATGAGGACACCATTTGCATCGCGGAGTTCAAGTATCTCGCCTGTATTCCCGAGTGCGCCGGTGTAGATGAGGAATGCCGGAATGCCGGGCACAGTATCATCACTGGTGCGCTCAAGGAGCGCGAAACTGTTCTCACGGAGAGTGCCGGAGAGCTTGATGTGCGGCTGACCATCGACAGCCGAGAGCGTCCATCCGTCGAGAGTTTGTGTGGAACCGGTATTGTAGAGTTCTATCCATTCGGCATTTGCATTACTCGCGCTTCCCATCCACGCCACTTCACTGATGACTATCGACGCATGCGAAATAAACGGTACACTCGCGGCAATGATGGCCGCGATGAATGCGTAGGGCATTGTGTTATGAGAGATTAGGTCTGTCGACTCGTAAGATCGCTTCGAGTTCTTTCTTTGGCACTTCAGGAGGTGCCGTCGTTGTTTCCTGCTTTGGGGCGACGCGCTCGGACGCTTTCAATGCGGGAGGTGCAGTGACCGCAACATCGAGCGGACGCTCTTTCTCCGGGGTGGGCGAAACGGGTGGTGTGGCGATTGCAGGCTCGGGAGTACCCGGTTCCGTTTGCTTTGGGACTGTCTTCTGTGCCTGTGTGGGCGCTTCTTTGGTGAGCTTGGCGAGCAGATTCCGCAATTCACCTTTATCCTCTTCTGTTGCTCCCTTGCCATCATCACGCCGCACAGGAGGAGTTGGTTTGGTCATGGGACTTGGTTCCGGCCTCACCGGGGGTGCCTGCTTGCGCTCTTGTTGGGGGCGAGGAGGGTCGCCCGTCGAACGCCCGGTCGCTTCGTTGGTCAACTTGGCGAGTATGTCGCGGAGCCCCTCCGAACGCACGGGGGGCGTGTGGTTCATGGTGGTTACCGGTGCCTCGCGTGGTCGTTCGGGGGAAGCAAGAGAACGTGTGAGCGTCCGCGTGGCTGCCCCGGGATGCGGCCTGTTTGGTGCACCTGTTCCGCTACGAACTGTCCGCGGAGCTGCCGGTGGCCGACTGGAGACCGGGGGCGCGCCCCCAGCACGTTCCGCTCGACGTTCCGCTCGTGCCCGCTCTTTTGTCTCTGCGTCGGGGTCCTCGTACTTCTTGCCAACCCATGTGCTGATGTCTTCTTCGACCTCGGCTCGTGGACGGGAGTACTGCGCACGCGAGAACGCGATGACGCGGTCGCCGTGGTCGACCTCCGGTGCTTCGATGGGCGGCATCGTGACAGCGCTGAACGGCTGACTCGACACGCCATCGATCATGAGTTTCAGGTATATTTGGCGGGCGCCAAGGTTCACCAGATCATCGGCCGTAAAGACGGGAGCGAACTCCTTTTCCAGCACTTCGGCATCGTAGCTTCCCACTCGAAACGCCATCATGGTGCCGACGTTTCCGAATACAGCGGCTCGAACCTCGTCCTCCATTTGCTCTATATACTGGTGCGCTATGGTGAGTGCGAGCTTGTATTTACGCGCCTCGGAAAGGATGTCCGCAAACGATCGGTTGGCAAAGTTCTGAAACTCGTCGACGTACAGGTAGAACGGCGGAAGGAGTCGGGCCTCCGATGCCGGCACATCGGCGCGGCTCATGGCGGCGAGGTAGATCTTGGTGATGAGCATGCTCCCCAACAGGTTTGCGTTGCCCTCACCGACCCTACCCTTTGAAAGGTTCACGATAAATATCTTGCGCTCGTCCATGAGTGTGCGTATATCAAACGCACTCTGCTCCTGGCCGATTATGTTGCGCACCAGTGCGTTTGAGGCGAACTGTCCTATCTTGTTTTGAATGGCAGGTGTCGCCTCTTGGGTGTAGCGGTCGGTGTACTTACTGTACTCATCGACCCAAAAACTGCGCACTGACGGATCACTGATCTGTGCAATGACATTCTTGCGGTACTCCTTGTCGATGTACATGCGGTTGACACCGAGGAGTGTCGCGCCGGGATACTCGAGGAGAGCGGCAAGTGTGTTCTGCAGGATGTAGGCCATACGCGCACTCCACGCATCGACCCATATCTTTTCGAACGTACTCATGAGGCCGGCCACGACGAAGTGACGCTTATCCGCACCCACGTTCTCAAGGACGTTGAACGAGATCGGATACTGCATGTCAAACGGGGCGAAGTACAGGACGTCTTTGACACGCTCTTCCGGAACGTATTGGAGAAGTTTCTCCGCGGTGCCCCCGTGCGGATCGATGAAGCAGATGCCTTCCCCGTTCCTGATGTCCTGAATGGCCATGTTCTCAAGAAGGGTGCTCTTGCCCATGCCCGTCTTTCCGATGACGTAGGAGTGCCGAGACCTGTCCTCTTTCTTTATGCCGAAGGGTGTTCGCTTATTGCGCGTGTCCGTTACCGCAAAATAGGTAACATGCTCGTCGTCGGGTACGTCTGTATGTGGTGAGGAGAACTCAGGGGGTGTCATACCGTAAGTATAAATGAGAAGGGTATCTCGACAAAGGCGCCTGGCGGTATTGTCTGCGCCGTTCTTTCAGGTCACTCGACTGTAGCGCGCCGTGACGCGTTAGGCATCCAGTAATGCCTCGCGTGTGTACCTGTTGCTGGGCGCCCACAGCATCCATGAGTGAAGACCCACGTCGTAGGTTGCCTGGATCTGGGCGCGTACTTCCGCCGGACCGTAGGTGCCTCCGTAGTTAAAGTCCTGCAGCCAAGGACGGATGATATTGGGGTCATAGACCTCTTTGGTGTAATACCCGGTGAAGACCTCCTTAGTGGTGGTCGCCGTCCCTGTCGCTGTGGGCGGAACGATGACGGTCTCCATGATGGGGGTTCCGCCAAAGTGTGGCACGCGCGTCCTGTCGGCAACCGCGCGCTGGACGCCGCTTGCAAGCACATACTTGATGAGTTCGTAGGGTACAGTGTTCGGGTTCGCCCAGCCGTTGAACCCGCGCGGATAGTGACTCGGATAGACCATAGGGGCGATGTAGTCAAAATAGGGCATGGCACGCTCGAGCACTTGCCCTATACCGAGGTCGTCGAAATTAGTGGTGACCATACCGAATAGATCCGCTGAGATAATTGGGGGCTCGACTCCGGCGGGAAAGTTGTTCGGGTCGCGCATCTCCTGCGAGAGGTAGACAAAGAATTCTTCGAGCGCCTCCGCCTTTACTCTGTCACCTGACCATTCGTACTTGATGTTGCCCATAGGGCCATCGGAGGGATAGCGGATGTAGTCGTAGTTGAGCTCGTCGAAGCCGAGGGCGTGCGCTTCTTTACTGATAGTGAGTATGTAGTCCCAGAAGGGTTTCGCACCGACGTCGATAAAAGCAAGGCCCTTGTGATCCTTCCAAATGGCGCCGGGAGGGTCGGCAAACTTGACCGCCAATTCCGGATGTTTGTTGGCGTAGAACGGATCTTGGAACACAGTGATACGTCCGATGACAAAGATACCTTTCTCATGGAGCGTGGCGATAAAGCCTTTCATGTCGCGGGCACCGCATTTGTCGGACACTGAGTCACGCAGGTCCGGGTGGTCAGTGGTAAATGCAAGCTTGCCTGTGTAGTCCTTGATGTCGATCATCACCGCATTGAGCTCCGTTTCCTCAATGAGGTGCACCAGTTCCGAGCGGAACCATGGGGTACCGACAACGCACTGGGTCATGTAAATGGCCCGCACCGAGTCCGGTATGGGGACGTAGTTTGGAATGGTTGTGGCGATAGGGCGCTCCGGGGTTGTGGTCGCTACGACAGACTCGGTCTCTATCTGCTCTACCGGCTCAACGGCCACCACGCCATCATCCTTCACCGCTCGAGGGTCACGCGGGTCGTAGACCACCTCGTGGAAGGTGGGGAGTATGAAAAAGAGTCCGGCACCTGCTGCAGTAGCAACGGTCCCAAGGACAACTACCATTTTCCCCGATGGACCTCGGGGAGGACGCCGCTTATTGTTCTCTGTCTGCGCTCTGGACATGTTCATGTTCACCGACGGGATGCGTCTCCGGCTCGGAAGGCCCATGCTCCCGGTGGGAGAGGTCTTCTTGCTTGCGCTCCCTCCTCCGTTCGTCGAGGCGGAAGAACAGCGCGAGCATTGTAATGACGGCACCGAGGGCAAACACGACGTATTCCTTCAATGACCTGGGGATGCCGAGGAGCGGCGTGATGAACACAAAAATACCAAGTATGAACAGCAAGGTCGTCTTACGCATACGCCATATTGTACACTGTATCGCTTTGAGTGCGAAATATGGGGTCCACTGGGGTTATGGTGAGACAACAACCACAAATTCTCCTCGTACACGTTCCGGGTGTTCATGGAAATGGAGCGCGACCTCAGTCACACTGCCTGATATCACTTCTTCGTAAATTTTTGTGAGTTCGCGACAGACGGTAACAGTGCGGTCAGGCTTCAGAAGGTCGTTGAGGGTGTCGAGTGTCTTTAGGATGCGATGAGGTGATTCAAACAGCACCGCCGTGTGCTCTGCTGCCGCGACCGTTTCGAAGAATGTCTTTCTTCCCTTCTTGTGCGGAGGGAAACCAAAGAACGTGAAGCTGTCTGCGCTGTGGCCTGCGACCTGAAGCGCCGCGAGCACGGCACTCGGACCGGGAATCGTCTCTATCTGTATGTTGTCACCGAGTGCCCGTCGCGCCACGGCGACCAGATGAGCGCCCGGGTCAGAGACTGCGGGAGTGCCGGCGTCTGAGACAAGTGAGAGCCACTTTCCGTCACTAAGCTCGGCAAGAATGGCGTCGTGTGCTGCATTGCTTGAATGAGCATGGTACGAACGTACAGGCGTATGAATATCGTAGCGCGCAAGGAGTTTTTTTGTGACCCTTGTGTCTTCACAGAGGATGAGGTCACACTCTTTGAGCACACGAAGTGCTCGAAGGGTGATGTCCTCGAGGTTACCTATCGGCGTTGCGACTATGGAAAGTTTTGCCTGCATACGGAGAGCATAGCAGGTTGGCTTCAAAAATACAGCCTTTGGTCCTTTGGCAACCTAGAATGTCGGTGTCACAACGTAGATGAGTGTCGTCGTGTAGTCGCTGCCTGCTTCCTGAAGACCGGATATCTCGAGTTTGTAGCCAACTCTTGTGGCACCGATACCTGGCGTTATGCCATCCGCAGCACCATCATGATACATCACCTCGCGGGGTTCTTGGATGAAATTACCCGCATAGAGCGCACCATCAAACGAGTTACCATCGGTAAGCGTAGTGTCGCTGGTAGTGAGCCCCCAATGACCGTATGTACCCGGAGCAGCGGGGTCGGCCGACGGAACAACCCATCCCGTGGGTACTTCCGTTCCCAGACCGTCGATGAATGAGCTGATGGTAGCGCCCGTAGAGCTCAATAGATCTGCTGTTGCCTCTACAGTTACCACAAAGCCCTCCCCTGCGTTCGTCGTGACGGAGATGTCCTGCGCAAGCAGGTACTCGTTCCCCGACTCAACGGTCCCGAAAGCAAGTGAGGTGGCTGTGGTGGTTGCAAAGGTGGTAGTTGTGTCACCGTTCACAGTCTCACCTGCATCGACGCCGAATATCTCAAACGAGAGGAATGTCGCCACTTCACCGGTCACCAGCACCGGTTCGACAATGACGATTCGCGTGCGACCGTCATCAGGCATCGTGCCACCGAGCACGAGCTCATAGCTTCCGGGATCGGGGTGATTAATGATGCGATTCGTGCCCGAAGTCGTATTTTGACCCACTCGTATGGTAACAACACTATCTTCATCAATGTTGGTACCTCCGACACATAGTTCAATGGTAATGGTCTGCCCACTTTGACTGACGGCAGCGTCCACACTCCCGCATGATGCGCCAACCGTGAGAGCTGTGGCGTCATCATCGATCTCGACATCATCAGGCGTAATTGCTGAAACATCAAAGCCGCTCGGCAGAACAATGTCGATAGTGGAGCCGTCAGCGGGAATCCCTGACGGGGTCTTGAAACGAATTGTATGATCAGCGCCAATGCCCGGACGGCTGGTTGAAAGCGTGTCGCTAAGCTCGACAAGTTGCTCCGCTCCTGCGCGGGCAAGAAGACCGGGCAAGCCCATTGCCCACATACATATTGAAACTATCAGTACTGCTCCGGCATAGGAATACCAGGGCCGCAGTACGTGACCGCGTGATGGTGAATACATGACGTACATGTTTCGTGTGGTGCGTGACGCCACACGTCTCGCTTGCGCGAGTGCTCCCTCCTTGTCGGCGCCCGCTCCGCCTATTCACGTTTGCTCGATGCGGGGCGGGACCAGGGGGTACTTAGATAGTAGCACAATAGTGTGTATAACCTGTGCCAAAGTTGTGGAAAAGCGTGGATGAACTTGTGCACAACTCGCCCGCAGGGCATGTTATCAGTTTTGTGTTAGCGCGTCCGCAACCTTGTGGATGTCGCCAGCTCCCATGGTGATACATATAGTATCGTTTACTTCGTCATCGGCAAGACGACCACACAACTCCTCAATCACTACCCCAAGTGAACTGCATGCCCGTGCCGGTTTCCCTAAGGTCGTGACACGTTCGGCAAGCGCTTCACTCGTCACACCTTCGATGGGCGCCTCTCGTGCAGCATATATGGGTGCGAGCACCACCTCATCAGCAAGTGCAAGCGCGTGCGCGAACTCATCCATCAGGTCTCGAGTCCTACTATAGAGGTGCGGGTGGAACGCGACGACAATGTGTTTTGTTGGAAACTCCTTTCGGACCGCCTCAAGGGTCATGCGTATCGCGGTTGGATGGTGGGCGTAGTCGTCGTATACCGTTGTCCCCGCAGCTGTCGTACCTCGATACTCAAAACGACGCCACGTACCTCTAAACTCACTCAGCGCCTTGTCGATATCGGCCTCATGGAGGTCCGGGTCACACGCATACGCAAGCGCCTTCGCGGCACGCGCATTCATCTTGTTGTGTTCTCCTATGGCACGCAAAGGCGGGATGGTCACGTCCTGGTACGGAACGACGCGCACTTTTAGGTCGTGGAGTACGGGAATGACGGTTGATGAACCGGTGTCCGTGACCAGTGTCCCGTGCCCCGGGACGGCGCGTGCTATCGAACGAAATGCATCCGTGATGTCGTCGAGGTCCTTGTAATAGTCGGTATGATCAAGTTCGATGTTGGTGATAGCGAGGATGGTCGGATGGAGCTGTAGGAAATGGCGACGGTATTCGCATCCCTCAATGATGAATAGGTCCGGACGTCCCGGCACAAAGTTGCTTCCCTGTTCGCGGAGGATGCTTCCCGCTATTACCGTGGGCTCTTTGCCGGCGTCGATGAGTATCTTCGCAAGCATCGCCGTCGTGGTGGTCTTGCCGTGCGTGCCGGCAATGACGATACTGATGCCGTCCTTCGTGGCTTCACCAAGTGCTTCAAAATATGACACCTCACGCACCCCTCGCGTACGGGCGAGAACACGCTCGGGGTTATCCTCCGGCACCGCGTCGCTGTAGACGAGCAAGGTCGTGGTGTCCGCCACGTTACTTGCGTCATGCCCCACGATGACCTCGACACCTTTTGCGGTGAGGAGCTCGGTCACCGGTGATGTGTCGCGGTCACTGCCCCTCACCCTGTGGCCCAGAGTCGCATAGAGCTGAGCGAGGGCACTCATGCCAATGCCGCCGATACCCACCATGTGTATGTTTTGTGGGGTACTCATAGACGATTCACATACTCGATGAAACGGTCATTGCGTTCGTACTCATTTGCAAACATACCGAAGCTGGCAAATGCCGGTGAGAAGAGAATGCAGTCACCGGGCTGTGCAAGGTCGAGGGCAGTCGTGACCGCGTCTTCAAGTGTGTCCGCGCGATGAAAATGTTCTTGACCTCCTTCCCGCACCAACAGCTCGGTCCCCGTCCCGGGCAGGAGCACGCACGCACGTGCATGGGCTCGAACGCCGTCGAGCAGTGGCGCGACGGGAATATCCTTTTCCGCCCCGCCCGCTATCAAAACAACGCACTTCTTGTTCTCAGGGTCGAGTGCTGAAAGTGCTGCGGCGGCCGCGTCGGGAGTCGTCGCATTGTTGTCATTGTATATGGTCACCTCTCCCACCGTACGAACGGGCTCAAGGCGCCCGGGCAGTGGCGTGATGCTCGAGACACCGGAGCGGATCGCGGCATCGTCGACACCCAGTTCCCGCGCAACGGCAATGGCGATACCCACGTTGTAGCGGTTGTGCGCTCCGAGGAGCGGCACAGACCACGCGGGGGGTACGTCGTCCGCGTCAGCAACAACAATTCGGGCTCGTATCCTCTGTCGATACGGTTCAAGCAGTGTAAGGATGTCTCGTCCGACAACAAGAATGTCACCTTCCTTCTGGTGCAAGAATATCTGCGCTTTGTCTTCAAAGTAACGCTCCATGTCACCTTTGTAGTAGTTCATATGGTCGCGCATGAACGTAGTGAACACGGCAATACGGGGGGAATGCGGGCCTTGACGGACTCCCTCCGCGTCGAGTGATCGCTCTTCGCCAAACCCCTGCAGCTGCCATGAGTCGAGCTCGAACACTGCGGTCGCATCCGGCGTGACCTCATCGAGAAGCGCGAGGTTGGAGACACCGCGCACGTTGCCGCCAAGAAGGACGGTGCGGTCGTCGTGGCGAAGGAGGTGCGCCACCACGTGTGTGACGGTCGACTTGCCACGGGTACCGGTGATACCCACCATGGGTATGTCTGCTATCCGCGCGAAAAGTGACGCGCTCATGTCGACAGGCACACCTTCATTTCGCGCATGAGCGATGTGTGGCGAGTCGAGCGGCACCCCGGCACCTTTCAGGACGAGTGACCTGTCGGCGAAGTCTGCGAGCTCATGCGCACCTAGGCGATAGGTGATGGAGGGATACGGGGCGAGTGCTTCGATGGAGGATGTAAGTGCTTCGCGCGGCTTCAGGTCCGTAACGATAAGCTCGGCCCCATGACGAGCGAGGAATGCGGCGTCACCAATACCCCTCCCCAGGAGACCGAGGCCCATCTGGGTGATACGCGCCCCTTTGAATATCGTTGTCGGATCTCGCATACGTGTATAGTGGTAGCATACCAGAATCGTCTGCTACCGCACCTCGATGTTGGGTTGTGTGATGCCGCAGTACTCCTGCACAAACTTCACGAACACGGGACTGTCTTCGGTGATGACAAAGCGAGTCGTGCCGCCACCTGCGTCTCTAAACCTCTGTGCGACGACGCCTGCAACTGAAAGTGCCGGGTCAACAATCACACATGTCGGTTGCACCTCCTTCACTACATCAGTAAATATCGTGCGAATGAGTGGAAAGTGAGTGCATCCAAGCAAGAGGTGCGTGTGGTCTTCTTTGAGTTCCGGAGCAAGGGCGTTGTGTACATACTCACGCATCGCGTCATCAGAGGCCCCTCCTTCGATGAGTGAGACGAGGTCCGGCAATGCGAGGCCGTCCGCCGATACACCAACCATGCGCAGACCATCTTGGTACGCATTGCTCTCTATGGTAGCGTGCGTGGCAACGACAAGCACTTTACCCTCCGTGCCACGAAGACCGGAGACGGTGGGGCCAACCATCTCAACAATATTTGCGTGTGGGAGGTCGAGTATCTCGAACATTGGCAACACGATAGATACGGAGACACTATTGCACGCGCTCACTATCTCGGTCGCCCCTTCCCGGATGAGACGCTCGATGCCAAGGACAGTAAGGACTCCGAGCTCTTCTCTACTCTTGTTGCCGTATGGAGCGTTCTTGATGTCTCCAAAGTACACGATGTCCACATTCGGCATGCGCTCGCGCAGCACCCGCAACACCGTGAGACCCCCCGACCCGCTGTCAAATACTCCGATCATATCACCAGCTGCCTCCTCTCCCTCCGCCAAAGCCGCCACCGACCGACCCGCCTCCCGAGGAGCCGGATGAGCGCGGTGCCGCGGACGTAGCGATGTCAGTGCTGAGGACCCTCACGTCGCGGGCAAACGACGTCGCCGATAATGCCGACCCGCCACCCGAGTACCAGTGTGGAGGTTGTGTGTACACGTCTTTGAATTGTTCGGCCCATGCCTGCTCTACGCCGAGCGCAACAGCGTACGGCAGAAACGCGTCGAATCGCTCGGGAGTACGCTCGGGAGCATTGTGGAATGCAAGGCGGTCCTTCTCTGCTAACACAAGGTATCGTTTGAATCCCTCAACGTGTTCCTTCGCGTGTACTCCTTCCCGTGTCTTAGCAGGCATGAACATGCCACC
>SKIN01000026.1 GCA_007116405.1 Candidatus Kaiserbacteria bacterium
CCTTCCGCGGCATGGTAGGCACTCTTTGAAAAAACAAGCTCGTTCACCACACGTACCTGTCCCTTCACTGTCGTCATGATGCCCGCCATGATGGCGAGTGAGCCGGCGAGAAGGAGGAGTACGATAAGCAGCATGACTTGCCCTCCTTCACGATGCGGATGTGTGTATTGTTGAGATTGTTTCATAGTTATGACCCATCAAGCACCACAAACGTACGAAATGACTTGCTGATGAGTGCGCCTCGCACCACGCGCTCGAGCGTGAGGTCGATGCGGACCGCCTGTGTTTCGGTGCCGGACATATGTGTGAAGACAAGCTCGCTCACGGTGACCGCATTGCGAGTGAGTGGTGAGGGGGTTGAGCCGCCGGTCGAGAGCATGATGCGCCCTCCCGCCATGCTCACAGTGAGTGTCGTTGGAGTGCCGGATGGGTCGCTCGTCTGCAGGACAAGTACTCCCGGATGCGTACCGAGTGTACTTGCCCCCGCATTGACCGCGTGTGCAAAGCGTAATTCACGCGTCATGCGCTCGAGAGCAACTCCGGCAGTTTCCGCGATGTCACCGGAAGCGCGAGCGTACGCGAATGAACCTAACAGGGACACAGCTGTCATGGTAAGAGTCGAAACAACGATGGAGAGTATGGCGGTATATACAATGAGTTCGACGAGCGAAAACCCGTTGTTTCTTCTTGCGGTTGCCGACGCATTGTGAGGACTAGTTCTCATGGATATCGCTTATGTACGTCGTTGCGGTAATAGGTATTCCCCTCGGCCATGTGACCGTCACCGAGACGGCGACCGTTCCCGGGTCGAGGGTATGTGGGTCGGCAGAACCGGCCGGGACGATGATGTCGTCGCTCGTGCGGCGATGCACAGCCTCCATAGAGATGGTGCGTGTAAAGGCACCCAGGTGGAGCGCGCCGGTACTGGTGGCGACGTAACCGGTGGGTACCGCTCCCACATCAAACGTCGTGCCCACAAGGGGAAGGATGTTCGCGGTGTAGCCCTCATCACGGAGAAAACGCAATGCCTCGACACCTTCATCGAGAAGGTATGCAGCCTGGACACGGTCGGCATTTGCCATACCTCCTCGCAGGAAGAAGACCGCCGAACCAAGTATGGCTCCGAATGCCGCGCTTGCTATCGCTATCACCACCACCGCTTCGACGATGCCCATGCCCCTCTCGCTCCCTCTATATAGGTAGTGCTTCATACTGTGGATCATAGGGTCATTGTACGTCCGAAAGCCCGCTTTCGTGTATCGTTATCGTTCGAGAAAGTGTGGCATCAACGCTCTGCACCACGGTGACAGTCCCGGTTGCTGACGCAGTACCAATGAGTCGAGCAAAGACGATGGTATTTGCCCCTCCCGTCAGACTCACGGAGGATATCTCCGCGCGGCGCAGGGTACGCACCTCATTACTTGTATCTCCTGCGTCATAGGTCTCACCCGCAAACACCGTCACCGTAGTAGACCCGAAGTGCACGCCGTAGGAGGTGCCGCCTTCAGCAGACAGCGTACGCGCTCGCGCTTCCTCAAGTGCACTGAGAACGACTCGGGCCGATGCGTCAGCGCCGGAGCGGGTGGCGAAGGCACCGAAACCGTTCACTGAAATCGCTGCGAGGATGCCGACTATCGCGACAACAATAAGGACCTCGATGAGGGTGAACGCACCACAGGCGAGAACCCTTTTAGAAGGATTGAGCAACGCCATAGATTGGTTGTATCATCGCGACCGCAAAGTAGCCCACGGCGCCTCCAACAAGCAACATGAGGACGGGTTCGATAATGGTACTCATGTTCTTGGTCTTTTGGTCGACCTCTTTTTCGTAGAAATTTGCCACTTCCTTGAGCATGTCAGGGAGATTTCCCGTCTCCTCTCCAACCGCGATGAGCTCACCGACAAGTGGGGGATAGAGCTTCTCACGTTCGATGAACACCTCGGCGATGGGTGCGCCCTTTTGCACCCGGACCTTTGCCGCATGCAACACTTCTTTGAAGTGGGTGTTCTGTATGACATCCTCAGTGATCTCAAATGCGTGTATCACGTTCACGCCGGACGAGAGAAGGGAGGAGAGCGTGCGTCCGGTGCGTGCACTGTTCGTTTCTTTTACCAATTGACCAACGATGGGTATGTAGAACACCAAAGATTCCACGGCACGTTTCCCGCCGGCGGTGCGAACGAACGCTATGAACAGACCTGAGAGTATCGCGAGGGCGATGAAGAAGAGTAAGGTGTAGTTCACCAGAAGACCGCTGAGGGTCATGATGAGCTGGGTTGACGCGGGCAACTCGGTGCCAAGCGCGTCGAATGTCTCGGCGAGAGAGGGGACGATATAGAGCATCATGAGTACGCCGACACCAAAGAGGACGGAGAGAATGACCGATGGGTACATCATCGCGCCCCGCACTTTCTTTTTCAACTCATAGACACGCTCAGTCTGGTCCGCCACGAGGCGAAGTGCATCGGCGAGGTTGCCGGACTCCTCACCCGCTTTGACCATGGCTATCATGAGTGAACCGAACACTTTTTCGTGTTTTCCCATGGCACTGTTCAGGTCACCGCCTTGTTGTATCGTGGACTGGATATCCCCGAGGATCATCTTAAGCTTTGCTTTCTTGGTCTGACGTTCCATAACGTTCAAGGCACGAGAAAGGGAAAGACCGGCGACCAACATCGCAGCGAGGTTCCGGGCGAGGATGATCTTCTCACTTTCACTGACACGGCCGAACATCTGACCGATATCCATGTTCAAGGTGCCACCTTTTGACTCAGCGACAGAGACGACCTCACCTCCTTCTTTGCGTACGAGACCGTACACCTCGAAACGATCCTTCGCTTCGACCGTGTTCTCGTACGTCGAGCCATCTTCCTTGCGTATGGCCTTATAAGTGAATTTCGGCATGGTGTTTTTGGGTCGTACCCACAGAGCCACTATTCATTGATGACGCGCAGTACTTCCTCAATGGTGGTAAGGCCCTGGGCGGCCTTAAAGATGCCGTCCTCTGCCATGGTAAGCATTCCTTCCTCCCGCGCCTGTTTCTCTATCTTGTCTGCTGATGCACGTGCGAGAATGAGCTCAACGATAGCAGGTGAGGCCATGAGTACTTCATTGATGACAAGGCGTCCCTTGTAGCCTTCCGGTGCCTCCTCACTTGCTACCGGACGATAGAAAGTAATATCCTCGAATTTCGTACCCTTTTGGACCACGCCTTCTGCGGTGAGCGAACGAAGGATATGGTCAACATCGACAAAAGAACGTAGCGACACGACCTCCTCTTTTGAAAGTTTGTAAGTCTCTTTTTGGCCGAATATCCTCCGCACCAAGCGCTGCGCAATGACCACGCGAATGGTGCTTGAGAGAAGGAATGGCTCAACCTCCATGTCCATAAGGCGGGGCACCGCACCTGCGGAGCTGTTGGTGTGTAGGGTCGAGAGTACCAAGTGTCCGGTGAGGGCCGCATTTACGGCGAGCGCAGCGGTCTCGTTGTCACGTATCTCACCAACCATAATGATGTCTGGGTCCTGGCGAACGAGCGCCCGGAGACCTCGTGAGAAGGTGAATCCTATCTCCGGACGAACCTGGGTCTGATTGATGCGGGGCATTTGATATTCAATCGGGTCTTCAACAGTACTTATGTTCACGTCAGGGGTATTGAGTATGTCGAGCACGGTATACAGGGTCGTGGTCTTACCGGAACCGGTTGGGCCCGTCGTGAGTATCATCCCGGTCGTCTGCTTCATCGCTTTATGGATACGTTCAAGACCCTCGCCATGGAAACCGAGACTCTCAAGGGTGAAGCCACCGCCACCTTCCCGCAGAAGACGCATCACGGTCTTCTCTCCGTAGTAGGTCGGCAGAAGCGAGACACGGAACGATACTTTCTCGTTGTCGATCGACATTTTGAAGCGTCCGTCTTGAGGAAGGCGCTTTTCGTCGAGCTTTAAGTTGGAAAGTACTTTGATACGGGCGGTCACGGACGCGGCCGCGTTCTTCGGAAGGGTCATTGCGTCGTGTAATATGCCGTCGATGCGGTACCGTACAAGCACTTCCTCCTCCATCGGCTCGATGTGTATATCGCTCGCATTCTGGATTATCGCGTGTTTCAAAAGAGCGTTTACGATGCGCACCACTGGCACGTCCTCAGCAAGCTTCTTAAGGTCGGCCTCACTAACCCCCTCCTGGTCCTCCGCGATAATATTGATAGCCGCGCTCTCACGCTTGATAAGGTCGCCAAATTCGTCACGAAGCGTCTTTTGGTACTGAAGAATAGCGTGCTTGATGCTTTCTGCGTCGGTGAGTCGGGGGAGTATCTTGAGCCCCACTTTCTTCTTGATGAATTCGATGGAGCGCAGGTCCTCCACGTCGAGCATTGCCACTTCAAGCTCACGGTCATTCTTTTTGAAAGCAACGACATTATGTGCACGGGCGATTGGCTCGGGTATGAGCGACAACACCTCGTACGGTATCTTTTCCTTACTTAGATTGATGAATGGCACGCCAAGCACATACGCGTGCATAC
>SKIN01000023.1 GCA_007116405.1 Candidatus Kaiserbacteria bacterium
AACAACGGAACCATCACAAGACTCACCCGAACCTCCGTCAACTGACCCAACACCTGACCCTGCACCTGAGGAAACCTCACCCGAGCCAGCACCAAACACCGACTCCACCCACACCGCATAGCAGCCCTTCCACCGTACGAGATTCAATCTAACTCACGGGCACTTATCCCTTCCTCAGTTTCAGAGGCATGTGCTGTGTCGGGAGGCACAGCGCTTACGCTCACATTGGTAGCTCGGCTCGCCGACCTATAAATGGATAAAAATCGAGATAGGCAGGCCTAGGGGTGCCATCTTTGTAATACGATCTACCAACGCATGCAGCATAGTGAGAGGAACGATAAGGAATCCCTGAACAGTAGAACACATCCTTCCCATAAAGAGGAGCAGGTGGTGTTCCCTCGATCACGATCAGGTTCAGATTCATCACTGTATGAGTCACGGGTTTTGGATACCAAATGTATACCACCACTAAAACCCATACGCCCACTATCACGACACCTCGCAGCATAATAGACATGTTTCTTTTCTTGAAAAACCATATCACTGCCGCGATGGAGAGTGCTCCCATGAGCTGGTTGTGGAGATAGAATAACCCATAGAAACCATAGTACAGCAAAAGCACTGCCGGAAGTATTAGCATAACAGCCAACTCAGTGAAGATTATTCTTACCGTTTGATTTCTTGAGCCAGTCGCAGCGATAGTAGTCTTGGGGTGTGATTCCATGTGTGTTTGTGTAACAGTATCTTTACCGTACTACCCACGCGCCATCAGGGTCAAGACACGAAACTGGGTCCCACGTACCGACGCTCGAGATTCAATCTCAACACTCGTCGTGTATTATCTGCGTACGCACGACAACACGCATGCTATAATTGGAAATATGCATCTAGATACACCAAACATTCGCGTAATGATCATCCTTGGCGTCTTTGTGGTCTACTTTACTCTTGTCGCTTGGCTGCCTTCTTCTTTCTACAACACAGATGAATATCAGCCATTCTGGAACGGCTTGACCAACTTTCTTATTTGGACATTCTACATCGTCGGTGCCTTTTGGATGATGCATAACGCCAAAAAGGGTGATTACAGGATGTTTGGGATATCGTTGTTCTCGATACTAGGCATAACGATCGTATTCTTCAAACTATTCGTATTTTCTTTCATCGGGTAGAGGTGTCAAGAATACGCTCCACCCACACACGAGATTCAATCTAACTCACTATTTCGTACTACTGAGTTAGATTGAATCTCAGTAATCCTTGCATGCTGACGCTACCCATGCGATAGTTACTCGGGTTTTGTTCCTTCCACCACGACGCATAGGGGGCTACATGAGTGATAGTGACACACGCAACACCAACGAACACGCCGACTCAAAGGAGGAAACCATCGGCAAAGGAAAGAGGGGGGAGATCGAGTGTCTGTGCTTTGACCCAACGGGAAAAGAGGCGGAGATCCTCGACACCATTCTCCAAAACGAACACGATGTGAAGTACCAGCGAAAACTGGGCCTCTGGTTCATTCTGGTAGGCGTACTTGCGTACCTCCTTCTCATGCTCGCGGAACCGGCGACCATGGCTGTCAAACTGCACTACAACTTTTTCAAGGTTGATTTTTGGCAGTGGTCAAACCTTCAATGGTTCGTACCGGTCATAACGCCGATGGCGTTCGGTTTTTTTCTGCGATACACCGCTGCCAACGATACCCTCGATTGGTGGTATCGCGTGAAAGAAAAGGAGATGCGCCTCAGTTTGGGTCCTACAAGGCAAGTGAACCTCATGATCACCATTGTGGTCATGGCCGGTATAGGTGTGACTGCTTTGCTGTTCACCCTTTAGCTTTAGGCGGCGATGACTCACTATAGCTGGACGCCCAATAGACACCATTGACCCCGCCATTTTGCGGGGTTTTCTTTATAATTGCTAGATGTATGAAGTGTATTCGATCTGATTCGCGAGTCAGAGGAGGGTGTTAGAAGGTATTGACAATTTAGTGTGATATGCTATAATGTACCCAGAATTCACCAGTGACACCGAGGAGGTGCACAATGAAAACATTGCTCGTTCTACTCGCCACGGCCCTCCTCGGAGGTTGCATGGCAACAGTACCTGTGGTCGGCCCCGCGGTCGGCACCATGACAGACGCCCGCGTCGTCACCGGTGCCACGGGCTCGTACGGTTGCGCCCGTATTGCAGAGACGATCGAAGATCGTCAACTCCGTCGGGACGTGCTCCGTCGTTGCTACAGCGGCGTAGATGCTCGCGTACGGCAGGTGTCGGCAAACACGCCGAACACCATCTGCCGCGAAAGCATCTCGTACGATGCGGCCGGCAACATGCGGTCCACAATGAATTGCACCTCGACCGAGGGCGTGATTCGTTCCACCGACCGCGTTCGCTCCGGGTTACCACGGTAACCCCCCACAACAGCCAGCTCCAAGGAAGCTGGCTGTTTTCTTTTTGTCGGTCAAAGGTCTTGCAGATAGTCAGTCACCGCCTCGTAGAACGCGCTGTGTCCATACAATGTGTTGTGTGTGGTATCGGGGATGATGACGTATTCAGTGGTAGACGGGTCGAGAGCGTTGAACACATTGTCCGTATGACGACGAGGAATGACCTCGTCGCGCTCTGCGGCGATGATACGTACGCTTGGTGCCGAGCGGGCCCATTCATCTACCAACAGGTCTTGGCGTAGCATGAGTCGGGCAGGGTAAATGCGCACCGCGCGCTGTGCCCGAGCCGACAGACGCTCGAACGGCGCTATCAGCACGAGCCCTGACGTACTCGCAAGGGTGGTGTGATAGCTTGCAAACGCGCTGCCAATACTCTCGCCAACCGGGACGACGTGCGTGTACGGGAGCGTCTCCACGTGGGCTACGACATCGTGTACGTTCGCAAGCATGTCTGTACCTCGCGCGCGTACCGCGGGGTCAGCGTAGCCGGGGTATTCTACCGCCAACACCGCATACCCTGCGTCATGCATAGCACGGATGAGTGGTGCCCGGTCGCACGCATTGCCCGCATTGCCATGGTAGAGAACAGCAAGCCGGTCACTCTCGTAGGAGAGGTAGAACCCCCGCACGACACCATGGAGTACCTCAGCGGTCGGCAGAGCGGCACACTCACCGTGGGGCCTGTCGTCGGCAAGATATATCAAACTATCCTGTGAGACGTACAGGATGAGTCCAAGAATGACGTATGCCATCGGTACGATGATAAGGTCACGCCTTTTGAAGAAATTGCTCCACATAGCTACACGATACACGTCACACATCGTTACTGCCACCACAAAGCCGTGAGAGATGTGAAAAACCCGCACCGATATAGTCGGTGCGGGTTACTCGTAGTATCACTCGTGAAAGTGTACGCGAACCCGTCCATCGTATCCTGCTACCACGTCCACTAAGTTTGGACATACTTCGTCAGGAATGCGGATGCAGCTTCGGGATAGTCGCTTGCCCAGGTCCTCGTCACGGGCGTTGCCGTGAATACGAACATACTGTAACGACGCATCCCTCCGATCGAAGTCGATGTACACCTTGCAATGACCCATGGCATTGCCCGGCTCATAGGGGCCGTAGAACTCCTTGAACCTGCCGGGCATGTCGATGTGCGTGC
Organism: Candidatus Kaiserbacteria bacterium; assembly: GCA_007116405.1. Classification (GTDB taxonomy): domain Bacteria; phylum Patescibacteriota; class Minisyncoccia; order Phycocordibacterales; family UBA12088; genus UBA12088. The sequence goes on from SKIN01000023.1 coordinate 3,619, forward strand.
GCGGGGTGGGTATCCACGTAGGTCCCATCATCGCACGACGAACAGTGCCTTGTACGGGAATCTGATAATACGACCCCTTGGGTAATACAACCGAGGTGCTCAAATGCACGAGGCCATCAGCGTCGGCGACGCGTAGTTCGGCTTGTGTAAAGTCGACGTGTATGACGCGCTCCGCACACACAGGGGTGCTGCACCCGATAATAAGGGCCAGAACGAAGCCAAGGCAGATCATGCGCTGTATTGATGTCATGAGGAACCTCCTGCGAGTGTTTGTCTGGAGCCATCATAGCACTACCAATACTACTGAGAATATTCACGGAACATCAGAAACGTGGGTAAACCACTTGAACCCTTGCGTATATGGGACCATACTTACCCTGATGGCACAGAACAACCAACCGGCGATATCATCTTCTGAGTTCAACCAGATGCAGCAGAATTTGCGCATGTATGAACAACGTGTTGATCAGGGTACACGCAAGCTGCTCAAAATAGAGCGTGAGATCCAGCACCTAAAGCAAGAGTGGGAACACTTGCACGAGCATGAGCTGGCCGAGTTGCGACACAACATCAAGCGGAAAGAGATGGAAGTTGATGGCTTGCGCAGGTTAGCAACAGATCTTGAAAAGAAGGCAAAACGGATAGGGGAATTTTTGGAAGACAGAGAACGCATACACACTCGTGAGCAAAAGAGTCTTTCCTTGTTGCGGTACCAACACCAACAGTTGGCACAACAAATGGCGCAGTATTACTCGATCCGTCAACAGCCTCAGCAGCGACGCTAGAGGGTACTTTGTCTTAGGTGACGGGGCGCACACGAACACCTCTTTCATATGGATACAGTCGTTATAGACAGCATTGGACTCTTCCT
>SKIN01000050.1 GCA_007116405.1 Candidatus Kaiserbacteria bacterium
CTCGAGCAATAGAACCCTCCCCACAAAGGCCCTTGACCGTGCGCCCACTCATCATTACAGTGGGTCAAGGAAGCGCACGGAGGTGGGTGATGAGAAGCACAGCAAACCAGACGGCACGTAACTACCTGCCCGAACAAGTACGCATGCTCATGCGTACGTATAGCAAACTTGAAAAGCTGCAAGAGGAACTGGATGACGTCAGCGAATTGGTAGCACTGGACATCATCGACGGTTGGACGACCGGTGACCGGCTCCTGGACTTCGCGCTCGTCGCGTGCGACGGCATGTATGATCCGGTGGTGGTCAACGTACAGTATCGGCAACTCTACGATGTCGGCTTGCGCAAAGCGGGCCAGCGCATACTTGTAGTGCAGGAGGCAGAGCACTACGACGAGGAGAACGGCCTCACTGTACTCCGCAACTTGTACCTTGGCACATTGCGCCCCGAAATGGTGGAGTTCGACATCGACACCTTGAGCATGAAGATACCGGTTGCTCCGGGACACCTTGTACTACGTGAGTCACTGCAACAAGGGTACTTCATTAGCGGCTCAGGCGTATCACAGGGTAGGTGGATACACACCGGCCCCTTGCACAACGAGTACTGCACCTACGGTGCCGCTCGCCACGACGAAGAGGTCGCGAACGTTCTTTTGACACCGCTCGACGCCGTGTGCGCTATCTACGTCCACCCGTGGGACATTGAAAAGCTCTCACGCGAGCATGACATTGATGCTGATTTTCTGAATCAACTCACGGAAGGCTGGATGCGCCTACGCAACTCAACGCGCAAGAGCGCATGACACCCACACCCAAGACCCCCTCATACGAGGGGGTTGTTTTTGTGGAGAGGTCCGGCGTATACAAATGCACGATTTTATGGTATTATGCCAAAATAACGCACAATCGTGCGCTGCTTATGAGTATTAAGTCTATTACCATGCACCATCACATTACTCATGCTGAGATACCCAGTGTCACACGCTTCTTGCCGGCACTCGTCGCAGCTATGACGCTGTTTGCTGCCGCGTTTGCGTACGCACTGCCGGCATCAGCACAGATATCAGACGGCGCCGTCTTCGCGACAGACGCAAACCTCGTTCGAGGGCTCGCCAATGCCGAGTACGGCTTTGAATTCGAGACTCAAACCGCAGCTACTGCATCAGCCATTACCATTACATTCCCGTCGGGATATGGTATCGCATCAGGTACTATAGACACCGAATACATACGTTGTGGTGAAGAGTGTACAGAAAAAGAAGTCATTACCGTGGGCACGGGGACAGTCGATGTCGAGAGCATCGTTGGTAGCTCGACCACACGGACGATCACAATAACCCTCGCCGAAGACACCGAGCTTGATGCAGAGGGAGGAGTCACCTTTGTGCTCACACGGGGTATCACGAATCCGACTGTGGGTGGATTTACCGGTTTCTTCGGCATCATGACCAATGCGGTAGGCGAGACAGCGCAAACCGACATCCTTGGCGTGGTCATTACTCCGAGCCCTGCGACAGGGCCTACGCCCGCAAACGGCGCTAGCAAAGTGGCTACTACTACCTCGCTTACGTGGGGTGGCGGTGAAGGTGCTACATACTACGTTGTGTATCTCGCCACAAGATCGGGTCTCAGGGAAGCTCACAAAGTTGGCACCACTACGGCACGCACCTTCACCCCCGAAAAACCGCTGGACGTGAACACGAATTACTACTGGCGCATCGATAGCGTAAATCAGTCGGGTGTCACTGAAGGTACCAGATGGGTGTTTCGCACCGGAACAGCCGCGGAACAGCCTGTGAAGGATGACCCTGTCACACACCCCGAAAGGAGGGTTCCTCCAGGTCTCGCGAAAAAGGGTCCGGTTCTCATCTCTGAACAACGTCTGATGGAACTCATGGAGCATGTGCGAGGTCTACAAGTTGCGGCCACAAAAGCTCCGCCTCACTCTGCGGTAGGCCGTGCGGCATTCCTACGCGACCTCATGTACGGTGCGGAAGGGGATGACGTTCAAGAGCTCCAGCGTTTCCTCAACGAACACGGCTTCGTTGTTTCAGCAACAGGCCCCGGTTCGGTTGGAAACGAGACACGCTACTTTGGTCCCGCTACGCGGGCGGCGGTACAGCGCTACCAGGAGGCTCATGGCATAACCCCATCTGCAGGATACTTCGGCCCTAAGACACGCGCACACGCTGAAACGAAGCGAGACAACAAAGACAAGGGTAACGACTAGTCGTGCCCCTCTGCACGCACAACACACGACCCGCCATCTCGGCGGGTTGTTGTTTATACAATGTTCTCTGGAGTCCCTTGAGCCAATGCCTGCACATTTGTCACGGTCGTGGCGAGAATCCGTTCACGTGCCTCACGAGTGTTGAAGGCATTGTGCGGCATGATGAGTACATTTGGATGGTCGATGAGGTATTGATTTGCAAGCAGGGTCTGTAGTACGAGTGCATCGGGGTCTTCACTCGTGAGCACGTCCGTACGCTGCGTCATAAGTGACTCCTCCTCCACGACATCGAGGCCCGCACCGGCCAGTGTACCGTCCTCGAGCATGGCAATAAGTGCGCGAGTCTGCACCAGGCCACCGCGAGCGGTGTTGATGAGGTACGTACCTCTGCGCACCAGGTGCTTGTTGTGCATACCTATCATATGGTGCGTGTGCTCGTTGTACGGTGCATGCAGTGAAATGACATCAGATTGGGTCAGCAGGTCGTCAAAGGTGACGTACATAAAACCGATCTCCGCCTCGAGATGCTTACGTTCGACAACATCGTACGCGATGGCTTCCATGCCAAAGCCTCGAGCGATGCGCAAAGCGCGCTCTCCGGTATGTCCGGTGCCCACGACACCTACCTTTTTGCCGCACAGGTCAAAGCCGTCCAGGCCATCGGTGGTAAAAAGGCCATCGATGCGGATGCGTCTGTCGGTCTCGCAGATACGGCGGGAGAGGGCAAGCAGCATGGCAAAGGCATACTCGGCGATAGTGTTCTCGCCATAGCCGGGAACGTTTGAAACGATGACTCCCCGGCGCTGCGCCTCCGCCACATCGATGTGGTCGTAGCCGGTCGAGCGGGTCACAACGCCACGCAATGCGGGAAAGTGCTCAAGCTCCGCTACTTGCACTGGGGTCTTGGCAAAGATGCACAAGCACTCGACCGTGTGTGGCTCGGGCACGTCGAGAAGGCGGTCGGTGAACACCAGGTCATGACCGGAGAGGTGCTCCGTGAGGTATGCTTTTTCAGTATCATCTTTAGTGCAAAGTGCGATGCGCATGTGCCCATTAGTATACAGCACCCCTACCCATGACCGGGAAGTGGAGAACGTGTATACTGGTATGCATATACAGCATCTTATTGGCCTAAGGATAAAACACTATGAGCAAAGAGGAGGCGTGGAATAATTTTGTACCAAAGACGGAGGACGAGGCTACAGAGGGTAGCGAGCGCAACGAACCGCTTGACCCGAACGACATGTCAGCCTCAGCGGGGAAAGCTGAGGAACAGGTATGGCGAGATGGAGCTGTACGCGTGGTGGAAGGCGGGGAAGGAGGTAAGGCGGACATCTTCACCACCATGCCAAAGACAGGACCGAGCGGCGAGATAGCCGGCCCGGGTGCGTATGAGATAGAAAAGCGGGGTGACCATGGTGGTTACATCGAACCGGATGAAGAGCTGAGCAGAGCGGTCGAGGATGATGCACTGCGGAAATCTGAACTTGAATATCTGAAGAGTGAGTACCAGCGAGCGGTCGAGGATGATGATATGGCTAAGCGTATAGAGCTGCGAAAAAAGATAGAAGGACTGGAAGCAAAGGAACAGTAATAGCACCTGCACAGAACACCGGAACGGCCATAGATATGGCCGTTCTTTTGTGCATCGCTTGATTGCTTATTCTGCTATTTCGTGGTATAATATCCTTATGAACCACACCTCATCTCTTCTTGGTTTCGCACGCGCGCATCTCATACTCGGTGTTGTGGTTGCTCTTGTACTTCTGACAGCACTGCCGCCGACCCCTGCGCAGGCAAACTACGTCATACATGACCGACACTTTGCAACGCAAGAAGAAGCGGTGGCATATCTTAGAGCGTATTTGCGTGTCTGGCGAGAACTCCACGGCATCACTGACCCAACTCCGGGTCCTGTCACACCTCCTGCAACGCGTCCGGAATACGCAGGCGTACGTGTGACCACGCAACCCGCCCGTGACGTTACTCACACCAGTGCACTCCTCCAGGGCACCTTCGCATTTGATGACTCGCGTGACGCGCACTTTTGGTTTGAGTACGGTACGTCATCACTCCTTATTCAACACCACACAGCAGTGGTCCCTAGGAGTGCGTCTGACCGCAGTACGCGTATCGAACGATGGGCAACCGGTCTTTCACATAACACCGTGTACTACTACCGGTTTGTTGGCAAGGATGATCAGGGGCGCATTGTCCGTGGAGCACTGCAAAGTTTCCGTACTCCAATAGACTATAGTATTGACCCTGCTACGGTACGTGTACAGACACTCGCCGCAGGACACATCGGCACACACCACGCGATTCTTCGTGGCACTGTCGATCTGCGTGGAGAAGAACGTGCTTGGGTTTGGTTCGAGTATGGCGAAACAGCAGATGATCTGTATCGTACCGTTCCTGCGGTGCTCTGGACACCTGACGACGGTTCGTCCTTGGAGCGTACGCTACGCGGACTGGAGCCGCAAACGAGGTACCACTACCGGATCCTCACACAGGATATGCAAGGGAGGCGGGCGTTTGGACGGGTGCAGTCATTTACCACGCACCGATTCATTGAAGGTGAGCGTCCCCGAATTACTGTCGACCGTGCAACGAACATCGGTTCCCATGAGGCGACGCTTTCCGGGGCGGTAGACATGAGAGACCATCGGGGTGGTGAGGTCTTCTTGGTGTACGGTACGCGCCGTGACTTCATTACGGAAATACCAAGTAGGTACAGTCGCTATACCCACATACGCGAATCAGGAGACTCACTGCAAAAGGTTCTTCTTTCGGGAAATCTAAGCAGGTTTGGAGCCTTTGAAGAAATGGTGTACGGGCTGGAACGTGATATGACCTACTACTACACCATTGGTGTCGCGTACGACGATCACAAGGATGGACGGGCAATACTCATCGGTTCAATACAGACCTTTAAGACGTCACGTTGATGTTGTGGCGATGCGCTGGTATAGTGCATACCTTAGACGATATAGCATGAAAAAAGCAGGCATTATTTCTCTCATAGCAGTGTCCACCGCACCTTTGTCAGTGGCAGCAAGTGCGCCGGATCTAACGTATTTCGAATCTCTTGTGATGTCCGTCCAAGAGCTTGTTGTCCTGCTTGTCCCGCTTGTCATTGCGCTCGGATTGCTCTTTTTTATATGGGGTCTTGTGCAGTTCATTCTCGCTTCCGGGAGTGAAGAGGCGGTGGAGGTGGGGAAGCGCAGAATGGTCTGGGGGGTTATTACCCTTTTCGTTATTGTAGCCGTATGGGGACTTGTGGGTCTCCTTAGTCAACTCACCGGCATCGAGCTGGGTATGGAGGTCTCACTACCCGAACTGCCGTTCTAGCGCCTACTTGGTAACCATGCGGGAAGCGTGTACCATAGGTGCATGTCAGACCCGGTACAACAGATAAAAGACCGCTTGAATATAGTGGATGTCGTCGGCCGCTACGTGAAGCTTACGCGAGCAGGCCGGAACTACAAAGGCCTCTCACCGTTTCGTAAAGAAAAGTCACCGAGCTTCTTTGTGAATCCCGAGAAAGGGATGTACTACGACTTCTCGTCCGGCCAGGGAGGGGATCTTTTTACCTTTGTGCAGACCATGGAGGGGCTCGACTTCAAAGGAGCGCTCCACATGCTTGCGGAGCAGGCTGGGGTGGAGATACGCCACGAAAGCAAGGAGGCGAGGGATACGCGCGAACGCCTCTATGCCGTTCTTGAGGATGCATGCCGCTACTATGAGACCAAACTCACTGAGTCACCCGACGTCGTGTCGTATCTTGAGGAACGCGGTATGGAACGCTCGACGATGCGCAGCTTTCGCTTGGGGTATGCTCCGGACGGGTGGCGCAACCTCTCGGAATACCTAACGAAGAAGGGCTACAGTCGACAAGAGCTGGAACAAGCGGGACTTGCGAAGCGCGCCGAAGGCAAGAGTGAACCGTACGACCGTTTTCGCTCACGTGTCATGTTTCCCATCATGGACCCGGCGGGCAGGGTCGTGGCCTTTAGTGGCCGCATATACGGGGAGGCGGCCAAGGATGACAAGAATGCAAAGTACTTGAATTCACCCGAGACACCACTCTTTGATAAAGGGCGTATTCTCTACGGATACGACAAAGCGAAAAACTTTATCCGCAAGTACGATTTTTCGATACTCGTAGAAGGTCAGATGGACATTGTGATGAGTCATCAGGCCGGGTATGCAAACACGGTCGCCGTCTCCGGCACCGGGCTTACCGTAGACCACCTTGGGCTCCTGCAACGCCTCAGCCCAAAGATAGTCATGGCGTTTGATGCGGACAGTGCGGGTATAGCAAGTAGTGGTAGAGCAGCGGGCCTTGCACTCGAACGTGGTATGGACGTGAAAGTGGCACGCGTGCCGGTGGGAAAAGATCCCGCGGACTGTATCAAGGAAGATAAGGAGCTGTGGAAACAGGCCATCAAGGACAGCGTGCACGTCATCGAATTCTACCTCGACATCATACGGCGAGAGAACAAAGAGCAGGGCGGTGACCGACGTAAGCTGGCGCTTGCAGTGCGCGACACCGTACTGCCGTACGTGGCACGGATACAGAGCGGTGTCGACCAGGCACACTTTGTGCGGCTTATTGTGGACGCCATAGGACTGGCGGAGGATGCTGTGTGGCAGGACGTGCGAGCACACGCGCAGCGACTTCGTGAAGAGTCAAAGCGCACACGCATGGAGCAGCAACCCTCGCCCGTACCCGCTTCGACGGCGCCTGAGCCGCAGAAGCGTTCCCGACGCGACACCCTCGAACGAGGTCTCGCCGGTTTTCTCTTTTGGCAGGAGACGCTTGAACCCCGAGTGCTCGAAGTATCGCATGTGCAGGATAAGGCTGCGGAGTTCTCAATAGAGCTCGAGCCACTGCTTGCAAGACACTTTGACGCGAAAGACACATTGGCATTTGAAGCGGAGATAGTTCATGCCGACGCCCAAGACCCGGTCGCACTTTTGGATGAATTGATGCGTACCGCCGCCAGGGAGATACTCCGGGAGGAGCGTGCCGACGTCTCGTATCGTTTGCGCCAGGCGGAGATCGACGGAGATGACACGCGGGCCGCAGCACTGCTCGAGCGGTTCAATGAACTCGCACGGTGTATAGAAGCCCTTGAACGCACCACATAAGCGTGGTACTATCCTTGACATATTCTTAACCATTGCACATGGCGTCTACAAGTGTAGCAAACAAAAAAGCGAAAGCGCCAAAGAAAGCACCCGTCAAAAAGACGGCATCAAAGAAAGGAGCGTCAACCAAAAAGAAGACGCCCACAAATAAAAAAGCGACAGTAAAGACCAAAAGGCCTGTCGCACCCGCGAAGAAGAGGAGTGTGGTGAGAGCTCCCAAAAAACGTCTCACAGGGAAGCAGCTGAAGAAGGTGGTAAAAGCGAAGGCGGCTAAGAAGAAAAAGCCGTCGTCATCTGCTGGTGTCCGTAAGGCACCGACGAAGGCCGCATCCACTAAAGCGAAACCCAAGAAGGAAAAACGTGAAGCGCCGGTCAAGCTCTCTGAGCAGGATCGCAGAGCGGAGTCGCTCCTCCAGAAAGGGCGCGACCGTGGATATGTCATATACGACGAGATACTCCATGAGTTCCCAAAGATAGAGGAGGATATCGTCTTTCTTGAAACGCTGTATGACAAATTCAACGCGGCGAGCGTCGACGTCATCGAGGGTGGAAACATCCTTAGTGAAGAAGACCCCGACCCGCTGCCTGAGCGCAGTCACCCCATACGAGGAGGAGGCGGTCGCGGTTCCGGCTATGATTCCATACAGATGTACCTGCGTGAAATAGGTCAGTACCACCTGCTCACGGCACGTGAGGAGCGAGCACTCGCAAAACGCGTCATGGAAGGTGAAGCCGAGGCAAGAAATCTCCTCGCTCGCAGCAACCTTCGCTTGGTCGTATCCATTGCGAAGCGTTACATCGGCAGAAGTCCGGACTTGACCCTGCTCGACCTCATTCAAGAGGGAAATATGGGTCTCTTTAAGGCCGTGGATAAGTTTGACTACACCAAGGGGTACAAGTTCTCAACCTACGCCACATGGTGGATACGCCAAGCTATCACCCGAGCTCTCGCCGACCAAAGCAGGACCATTCGTATTCCTGTGCACATGGTGGAGACCATTGCAAAGTACAAGCAGGTCTATCGCCGGCTCTCACAAGACCTTGGCCGTGACCCGTCACCTGAAGAGGTGGCAATAGAGATGGACATCGAGGTCGATAAGATATACCTCATCGAAAAAATAAGCCAAGACACGGTGTCACTCGAGAGCCCTGTAGGTGACAGCGACGACGATCGTTCGGTACTCGGTGACTTCATCAAAGATGAGACCATTGATTCTCCCGACCAAGAGACATCGCACAAGATACTCTCCGAGCAGCTGCAGACCATTCTTGATGACCTTTCACCCAAGGAGCGTAAGATACTCGTGCTGCGCCACGGTCTGGAAGACGGGCACTATCACACTCTTGAAGAGGTGGGCAAAGAGTTCGGAGTCACGCGTGAACGTATCCGTCAGATCGAGGCGAAAGCCATTGAAAAGATACGCCACCACGAAATGGCTCGAGCATTGCGCAACTACTAACAAGCCGTATACCGTGTTGCACCAAGCCCCCAAAACGGGGGCTTGCGCGTAGTGGTATACTGGAGCGATGCCACAGGACACCTCTGCATACGACCGTCTCTACGCGATGCTCAACAAAGAGCAGCGCGCCGCAGTCGATACCATCGATGGACCCGTGATGGTGATAGCCGGCCCCGGTACGGGAAAGACGCAGATACTCACACTGCGTATCGCCAACATTCTCCGTAAGACTGACATACCCGCCGACGCCATCCTCGCCCTCACGTTTACCAATGCCGCCGCTGCGAACATGCGCAAGCGTCTCGTTTCCATCATAGGAAGTGACGGCTATCGGGTATCTATTTTTACCTTTCACAGTTTTGCAGACCATCTGATAGAACGATACCCGGAATGGTTTCCGCGTATTGCAGGGTACTCGAACTGCAGTGACGTGGAGCGTATCGATATCCTCCGTCAGCTTATGGACCAAGCGGGCATGACCGGACAGTACGAAATACTACGCCCCATAGCCGACCCGTACCGCAACATCCCCGAGATACTCTCCGGCATCAGTCACCTAAAGAGGGAGGGTATGACACCTGCGGATCTTGGTGCGTGGATAACAGAAGAGAGAGAAGCGGTGGAAGCGCAAGACGACCTGTACCACACCAAGGGCGCGCATAAGGGCAAGATGAAGGGTGCATACCAGAAGGAGCTGCGCATGCTGGACAAATTGGAGGAGCTGCGCGTGCTCTACGAGCGCTATCGAGAGGAGTTGGTGCGTCGGAGACGGTACGACTTTGACGATGCACTCCTTACCCTCATAGAGGCATTCACAGAGCACGAGGACTTCCTGCGGGAGATACAGGAGGAGTACCAATATTTTCTTGTGGACGAGCACCAAGATACGAACGGAGCGCAAAACAAGATACTTGAACTCCTGGTGACCTACTTTGACATGCCGAACCTCTTTGTCGTGGGGGACGAAAAGCAAGCCATCTTTCGTTTTCAGGGCGCCTCGCTCGACAACTTCCTGTATTTTGAGAAGAAATTCAAGCAGGTCGACCGCATCACGCTCGCAACGAACTACCGCAGTCATCAGGGTATTCTCGATGCCGCGCACATGCTCATAGGGCATAACACCGGCGGTATTGTTGCCCCCCTTACCGCCCACGGCACGGTAGCGGCTCCTCAGGACCGCAACGTGAAAGTGTATGAGTTCTCAGCGGATGACGAGGAGCTGCTCTTTCTTGCCGAGTCGGTGCAGGGCCTCCTTGATCAAGGTGTGCCTCCGCATGAGATAGCCGTACTCTATCGCACTAACCGCGACGTCGAGGAGATAGCGGATTACTTTGAGCGCTTAGGCATACCCTTCATCATCGAGTCCGGTCATGGCGTGCTCGACGACGCCGATGTTAGAAAACTGAACCGTATACTGCGCGTACTTGCGGATCCGGACAATGATGACGAGCTTGCGAAGCTACTGTTCCTCACCTTCTTCGACATTCCTATCGAGGACGTCTACGCGCTCATACGGGAAGCGCGGCATGGAGATAGGACATTGTTTGCCACTCTCGCAGCCCCCGGCTGTACGCTGACTCGCCCGGACGCTACGCGGGCACTATACGAAAAGCTCACCTCCTGGAAAAGTGCTGCAGAGAATGAACCATTTCTCAATGTGTTTGAGCGAGTCGTGCGCGAATCGGGTCTACTTACGCACATTCAGAATTCCACCTTCCATACGGAGAAGTTTGATAAGCTGGTGCGTCTCTTTGACGAGATAAAATCGCATGTCCGACGTCAGCCATTCTTTGGTGTTTCCGATTACCTTACGTTTCTCCGTATTCTTGAAGAACACAACCTCACCCTTGAGGCGCCATCACGGCAGGTGCCAAACGCAGTGCGCCTCATGACCGCACATAAAGCGAAAGGGCTGGAGTTCGACCACGTGTTCATCGTGCATGCATACGACGGCCACTGGGGAGGAAGGAGGACCAGAAACTTCTTCCGTCTGCCGTATCGTGCGGGTGACGGGGCTATGGCGGGTAATGACACCGAGGACGAACGCCGACTCTTTTACGTCGCGCTGACGCGCGCTCGCAAAGAGGTGTACGTGAGTTACTCTGCCCGTGCACCCGATGGCAGGGAACGCGTACAGACGCAATTTCTCGAGGAGATGCACGATGACATCAAGACGGTCGTACACGGTGACAGTCTCGGCTACGCGGCAAAACGCCCTCCGCTCTTTGTGGAGCGCAAGGGTCGCCATGGTGCGGTAAAGTACCATGATTTCATACGTGAGGCGTTCGCGGAGCGTGGGTTGTCAGCTACTGCTCTCAACAACTACCTGACTTGCCCGTGGAAGTGGTTCTATGAAAGCTTCTTTCACACACGATTCGTGCCGACCGTGCATCAAATAAAGGGTACAGCCACACACAAAGCACTCGAGGAATTTTTCGAGCGCCGCAACAAGAAACCACGCACCGGGTACACATACCTCGCCGAACGCTTCACAACACACATGGAAGACGTCGACCTCGAACCTGCTGTTCGCGCTCGTGTTCTCAATGAGACACTCGAGGCGCTCGAGGGCTGGCATACTACGTGGGCACCTACTTGGCCCGCAAAGAGCGTAAATGAGCTCATGATATCGGGTGTACTTTTGGGTAATGACATACGGCTCACGGGGAAACTCGACAAATTGGAATGTCTTGATGACCGTTGTCGAGAGGTGCGGGTGGTCGACTACAAGACAGGGAGGCCAAAAAGCCGCAATGACATTGAGGGTCTCACGAAGACAGCGCAGCGTTCACCCGGAGGAGGTGGGTACAAGCGGCAGTTGGTGTTCTATAAATTGCTACTTGATAGGTACGCCGACGGTATGTACGCAATGCAGGAAGGCGTACTTGATTTCATACAACCGACAGAGAGCGGGAAGTATAAAAAGGAGGCATTCGTTATCGACAGAGATCAGACTCGTGAGCTCGAGGACACCATAATGCGTGTCGCAGAGGAAATACGCGAACTTGCATTCTGGGAGACACGGTGTGAGGATCCGAAATGTGGTGAGTGCGCACTCCGTGACCTGATGGAGTAAGTGCCTGTGACTTCGCGGCTACTCTTCAGGGAACTCTTCTGCCGGGATACGTTCGCTGTATGGCCTGCGCGTAGATACAGGGGTGTCTGCGTGATCGGCGAATGCATCATCGTCAAACCAGCTCCTGTCTTCACCGACGCTCGGAGCTGCCAACGGTTCGTTTTTCACGCGCTGTATCATGATACGGAGTGAGGCAGCAAGGCCAAGGAGCGGGCGTGCGCCGGAGAACGACTGTCGGTCGAACGGTGTGAGGATGACCGTGTGCGGAGGTATTTTCACACCTGCGGCAACAACCTCGTCAAAGTCTTCCTCTATCTTTTCCATAAGGGTACCGGAGCGCATGCACGTTGAGAACGCTTGGCGGGACACGCCAACCACTTCTGCCATGTCGATAAGGTCTTGTGGACTCGGGGCTGTGATAGGGTTCGTCACCTTGAAGAGATCATCTGCAAAATCCCAGAAGGCCTGGTTGCCGCCAAGGTCGGCGACACATTCGGAGGCAAGAGCGAACATTGGCGCTTCTCGGCTGTGTGACACCATCGGCATGTGGCGAAAGACCCATGCCGCATCACCTTCCATGCCGTACATGGTGATGAGGTTGCGCATCACAGCATGGTGTTCAGCGCATGCTTGGCATGTAAAGTCGGAGTACGTGATGTAAAGGATAGGTGCATCCGGATTGCCAAAAACATGATCGTGACGCTGAATGTCCCTAATGGTGTCGAGCTTGAATGCGGGGCGCTCTACCTGGGCAGGGCGCTCTACCGATGCCTTGGAGTTGTCTCGGAGTGCAAACCACGCTGAAACGCCCACGATGAGCATCGCGGCTATGGACGCCATGGGTAGCAAAAGCTTGTTACGTGGTAGCATGGTATACTGCCAAAGTTATATGAATAGTGTAGCACGGGGTACCCGGGGTACCATAGGCGAGATATGACATACTGGGACGCCATAGTACTGGGGCTTGTCCAGGGTCTCACAGAATTTCTCCCCATAAGCTCCAGCGGCCATTTGGTGCTGATGCGTGAAGTGTTGGACGTGGAAACTGTACACGCCCTTGCAATAGACGCATCACTCCACTTCGCCACCGCGCTTGCGGTGTTGCTGTATTTTAGAAAAGACATTTGGCGGCTCGTACTTGCTGCGTTCGGCTGGGTACGCGGTGTAGCGCCTGCGGTTTCCGACCGTGTCCTTATCTTTGCGCTTGTACTTGGTACAATTCCCGCTGCTCTTGCGGGTATCCTGTTTGAAGACCGTATCGATGCACTTTTCCACAGCGCGACCGCCGTAGCATGGGTACTCATCGCAAGCGCAGTGTTCTTTCTTTTCGCAGAGCATGTGTATAAGCACAATCCTATGCGCAAAGAACTGACGGTTTCGAAAGGTGTCGGGATCGGCCTCTTCCAGGTGCTTGCGCTCTTGCCGGGAATGTCACGTTCGGGTGCCACCATTGGCGGTGGGATGTTGCTTGGCCTTACGCGAGAGAACGCCGCGCGTTTTTCATTTCTCCTGTCATTTCCCATTATCCTGGGGGTCGGGATCATGAAGCTACTCAGTCTTGGAGGTGCCATTGAGTTTACGCGGGGTGAGTGGGGAGCACTCACTGTTGGCATGATAGTGTCGTTCGTGGTTGGCGTAATTACGATCCACTACTTTCTTCGTTACCTCCGCAATCATACCCTCGTGCCCTTTGCCGTGTACTGTGCCGGACTCGGTATGATCACGTTTGCGCTTCTTGCTTAGCGTATGTTGCACGCGTACCGGTACGCCATACTCGGACTGCTTCTTGCAATCCTTGTGTTTACCCTCGGGTATATTGCCGGCACCTCGTCACCTACGGTGGGGGTGGGGGAGGTAACAGATGAGGAGAGTTCGAAGCTTAGCGAACATGAAGACGCAGTAGCCCCCGGTGTACCAGGTGAGGTTGCGGGTGCGGTAGACGATGCTCGCACGTATGGTGGGGCTGCCACAGCGAACGAGGCAGGTGATGGTACTCCGCTGTATAGCGTTACTCGCGTCATCGACGGCGATACGATAGAGGTTCTTTACAACGGTGTACCTACTCGTGTGCGATATATCGGTGTTGATACACCCGAAACAGTACACCCCTCCCGGCCTGTGGAGTGCTACGGCAAGGAAGCGTCTGAGCGTAACAAAGCGTTGGTGTTGGGACAGTCGGTACGGCTTGAGCGTGACATCACGGATACCGACAGGTACGGCAGACTGTTGCGGTATGTGTATGTGGGTGACGTGTTTGTAAACTATGCACTGGTTGTAGAGGGGTACGCGCACGCGCGGACGTACCCACCCGACGTACGGCATAGTGAGCTTTTTAGGGAAGCGGAGTACGAAGCGCGCGAGGCGGGTAGGGGGCTGTGGGGGCCCGTGTGTACAGGCGAGGAGGCGCGTGACAGTACTCCCGCTCCGGCCGTAGCTTCTGAGGAGAGGAGCTGTATCATCAAGGGAAACATCAACACCGCGGGAGAAAAGATATACCACATGCCCGGGTGCGGATCGTATGATAAGACACGCATCAATGAGGCGGCCGGGGAGCGCTGGTTCTGTACGGAGAGGGAAGCGCTCGACGCCGGGTGGAGGAAAGCTTTGAACTGCTAAAAAACGGCATACCGTACGTGGTATGCCGTTGTGGTTTTAGAAGGGGAGTCCCCGCTGTTTGCGGAGAAATTCCAGGTGTTGCTGTTTCCTGCGGATAACGTCAGCGGCGATTGCTTTCGCTTTGTTGTACGTCAGAACAGGGACGTACGCGACCTCGTACCGCATACCGTGAGCATGGCGTTTGGAGACAAATCGCACCCCTTCGTTGGTTGCTGCGAATCGTAAGACGACGTCACCCCTGCCTTCTAAAACCAGAACCTCAGCAAATGTATGGTCGCTCTTCAGCACTTTCACTAGTATCCCTCCCGCGTTGTGTACCTCTTTATATTATACTACATATTTGCTGATATGTAAACGGTATGTACGCTCACTGGACTACCTTGGAATCTACATGCCTATACACAAAGAAAGAAGCCGGCTGTACACAGCCGGCTGTTTTGGATACCTATAGTCTGCACATGGCTCTTCTAGCTGCGTTGAATCCCCTCGCAAACGCTGAGCGGATAGCTCGGTGGTAGTCGGGGTCCGGTCCTCGGTCCAGAAAA
>SKIN01000029.1 GCA_007116405.1 Candidatus Kaiserbacteria bacterium
ACTTGGCCGAGGCGTGAGCCATTAATGATCGCCACTTCGACACCCGCACGTTCTGCTTCCCGTGCAGCGACGGGGTCAAAAGGTGCTGAGAGACCAGGGTCCCAGTGTTCCGGTAAGAGGGCTCGGAATGAAGCCCAGTCTGTCTCCTTGATACGTTTGGCATCCGTATATTGATTAGGGTCTTGTGTGTAGGCGTAGTCGATGTTGGAGAGGTTGATGAGGCGGCGTGCACCCAAATGAGCGGCTATTTGTACGGCACGAAGGTCGGTAGAGGCCCCGGGTCGGTAGCCGGCCGCTACCACAAGTTTTGCTTTCTTGGGCACATCGAGTACGTCGTCAGGGTTGGTGATGATGACGGGGTGGGCGACGTCACGGAAAATGGTACGTAGTAGATGGCCGTTTAGGCGTGTGGCATGGAGGCCGAGCCAGTCCAGGTCATCATCGGTGAGTACGCTCACAGAGTGTGCCGCCTCCTGATATCTCCTTGCGGTTTTTCCGCCTCCGGTAATTATCACGAATCTGCGTCCCTCGTTTATCTGGGTGTTCAGAAATCGCTTGAGTTTTTTTAGAAACACAGTATCTATCGCATCGGGCACTATTAGTGAGCCACCGACTGACATCACAACTACCTCTTTTTTCATTCCACACAGTATACCGTACCTCAAGAGTGAAATGAACAAAGGGGTCATGCTCGTACACACACTATCAAAAGGATATCTCGTGTGTACTAACACATGCCTGTTATACTTGGCGTAATGGCAATCGCACATCACCTCTCACGTTTTCTGGTGCCACGTTTTACAGATCTTGATCTTTTTGCCCTTGGGTACACTGTCTTTATGGTTGCGGCATGGCGTACTCACGATATTCTGCAACCAGCATCTCCTGCAGGTGACAGTATGTTCCTTGGGCCTGATGTTGCGCCTCTGTTCTTAGGTACTTTCTTTGGCATATACGGAATCGTTGCAACGTACCACGTCTTTAGTGAGAAACAGAAGTCAATACTTACGGGGCAACTCATGCTTGTAATGGCACTTGTCATCATGGTATTCAGTGCCGCCATGCTGATCGTACACAGCGCTGAAAGAATGCTACCCTGGCCACTCTTCTTTATTCAAGTGATGTACATACTATGGCTCGTTTTGCTCCTGCGCACCATTGCGGATGGGAATCATGAACTTCAATCACGCATGCTTGTCCCAAAGGACGAGGCACGTATATCCGCATTATTGGTCGGTATTGTAGTGTTCTCCACAGCGGCGACACTCTTCCTTTTCTTCCACATGTCTTGGCCACTTGTCCTTGCTTACCTCACCATCTTCGCTATACCAGTATCGCGTTTTGTCGCGTCGTTGGGGCACTTCTTTTATGTACACGAGCACTTCTCCATTTCACGCAGAGATGAAGTGGTGGGACTCATTCTATTATTACTTGTCGCTGGTGCATTGGGATACCTGGCTGTGTGAGGGAGAGTATGCAGGCTATGCAGCAATTTTCTTATCCGCAGGTCTTGACGTCCTCGTGTGGATAAGTATACTAGTTCCACTGCCTTGAAAGAGCCATAGGTGCTCGTAAAAAAGCAAGCAGAGGCTTGTTTTTTTGACTCGGCGGTATGTTATTTGACAATTGAATAGACGAGAACCTAGAAACATAGGAACAAATGAGAAGCATTCTCTTTTGTTCCGTCCTTGTGTATCGTTCATGCAACGATGCACAGAGCTCAAATTGAATTCCTATCTATTGTTAGAGTTTGATCCTAGCTCAGGGTGAACGCTGGCGGCGTGGATAAGGCATGCAAGTCGAAAGGGCTTAGACCCTTGGCAGACGAGGTAGTAACACGTAGGTACGTACCCCAAAGTCGGGCATAATCGGTCGAAAGATCGGATAATTCCCGATGGTTCCGACACCACTTTCCGTAGTGATTTATAGCTGAACGTGGCAGCACACATTTGTGTGTCGCATGTGATTGTCAGTAAATAAATGACCATAGAAAGTGGTGTCGGATAAAGATTTATCGCTTTGGGAGCGGCCTGCGTCGTATCAGCTTGTTGGTGAGGTAATAGCTCACCAAGGCTATGACGCGTAGGGGAGGTGAGAGCCTGACCCCCACCGATGGAACTGCGACACGGTCCATACTCCTACGGGAGGCTGCAGCCGAGAATATTCCGCAATGGGCGAAAGCCTGACGGAGCGACGCCGCGTGAAGGATGAAGGCCCTCGGGTCGTAAACTTCTTTTATGAGGGAGGAAATTTTGACGTTACCTCATGAATAAGAGGCTCCTAATTCCGTGCCAGCAGGAGCGGTCATACGGAAGCCTCAAGCGTTACCCGGAATCACTGGGCGTAAAGGGTGTGTAGGTGGCGATATTAGTCTCCTGTTAAAGGCCCGGGCTCAACCCGGGAACTGCGGGGGAAACGGTATTGCTAGAGGGTATGAGAGGTGTGCGGAACTCATGGTGTAGGGGTGAAATCCGTTGATATCATGGGGAACACCAAAAGCGAAGGCAGCACACTGGCATATTCCTGACACTGAGACACGAAAGCGTGGGTAGCGAATGGGATTAGATACCCCAGTAGTCCACGCCCTAAACGATCCTAACTAGCTTTGGGGAGTATCGACCCTCTCCGAGGCGAAGCTAACGCGTTAAGTTAGGCGCCTGGGTAGTACGAGCGCAAGCTTAAAACTCAAAGGAATAGACGGGGACTCGCACAAGCGGTGGAGCGTGCGGCTTAATTCGTCGCTAAGCGAAGAACCTCACCAAGGCTTGAAACCTACGGGAACACTAGCAGAAACGTTAGTGGCCTTCGGGCTCGTAGGCAGGTGATGCATGGCCGTCGTCAGTTCGTGGTTTGAATTGTACCGTTAAGTCGGGCAACGAACGCAACCCCTGCTGTCTGTTACAAGTGTCAGGCAGGACTGCCCTTTTTGGGAGGAAGGTGGGGATGACGCCAGGTCCGTATTTCCCTCTGATGCCTTGGGCGGCACGCGCGCTACAATGGGTGCTACAACGGGACGCGACGAGGTAACTCTGAGCAAATCCTAATAAAAGCATCCTCAGTTCGGATTGTGGGCTGCAACTCGCCCACATGAAGTTGGAATCGCTAGTAATCGCAGGTCAGCCACACTGCGGTGAATACGTTCTCGAGTCTTGTACTCACCGCCCGTCAACACAAGGGAGCTGGTAGTACCCGACGTCCGTATTAATTGCGGCCTACGGTAAGATCAGTAACAGGGTGTAAGTCGTAGGGGCAAGCTGCCCTCTGTTGCGACTCTTGGTAGGTAACTACCGAGTACAAACTTGGCTATATGCTGGAAAAACTGAGTATCCTGTACTACGTGTCATGGTATGATTACTGTAATTATGCCACGGCTACGTGACAATGTATCAGGTGCAGAAGATCAGCAGGGAAGTCCGCTGTTCATACATTATGAATATGACCCCTCAGAGACTACACGCCGAGCTCCTTTCCGAGGAAAAGTACTGGAAGCGTATATGCAAGGCGCATTGCATGATGCGTCACTCAACAAAGGTAAGCGATATCGCTTTACTCAGAGTGACGTGCGATGGCTTGAAGTACTCAAACGAATACTACAAGACCTTGGATATGCTTCGTGGATATATCGTGAAGGTAAATCACGACATGTTCACACACTAGAAACACTCGCTCAGTTTCTTGATCTTTCGTTCGACCCAAGTACGTTATGGTCGAGTGCAGAAAAAATTGCTTATATACGTGGTTTCTTTGATGCCGAAGGCGGCATTCCAAAGAGACCAGATGCAAAGTTCTACATTCAACTTGTACAGAAAGACAGAACCAAGATCATGCAACTGCAAGCAATGCTCGAAGGGCTTGGTATAGCAACCGGTAAGGTGCATAATCCAAGCGTTCGAGTGGATCCTGATTATTGGAGAGTGTTTGTGCGTACACAATCGCATCTATTGTTTGCCCAAACCATTGGTTCGTGGCATCCAAGAAAGACAGCGATATTCCGAGAAAGGATGAAGATATAGTCCATGCCCTATGGCGACATAGGGGTACCAACATGAACAAGGCACGGCTAGCGGAAGCTGGTCGTGGATTAATTCCAACTGGAACGTGCAGAGCGACAGCTCTCGCACTTACAGGTCGGTTCTTGTCCCTCGTACGAGGACAAGA
>SKIN01000014.1 GCA_007116405.1 Candidatus Kaiserbacteria bacterium
GAGACCGACCGCCAAGCGGCCGAGAGAGTCGTACAGGAGTACGGCTGCATGGTCACGGAAGCCGTGTGGGAATTCGGAGCGTGCGAAGCACCTTCCTACTTCCTGGCCCAGATGCTCGTCGAGAGCGCCGGGAGACCGGAAGCAGTGAGCAGTGCTGATGCTCGTGGCCTCATGCAAGTGAAGCCAATGACCCTAGACTTCATCAAGGGTAAGTTTCCCGATCACGTCTTTGGGGACGACTTGCATGACCCAGCAACAGGCATCCGTGCCGGTGTGGCATATCACTGCTATATCAAGCATATGCACCGAGGCGGAACTCGTTACGACACCGCCGCGGAAGCCGCCATGGGGTACTTCCGTGGACACAACGGTGGTGAACGATACTCTGTTGAAGAAGCCCACCGTAGCGACTACTATCAGCGGATAGAGCGCTATGCACGCCTGCTTCCCGGAGGCCTTATGTGCCGCTATGCCTCCAAGTAGCACCTTCCATCCCCTACCCACTTTGTGGGTAGGGGATATTTCATTCCGCTATCAAACCGTCGGCAAGGCGTATGGTGCGTTGCGCGCGTGCCGAGAATTCAGGTTCATGCGTGACCATGATAAGGGTAAGCCCCTTCCCATGGAGCTCTTCAAATATCCCCATGATGGTCTCGGAAGTATCTGAGTCAAGGTTCGCCGTCGGTTCATCGGCAAAGAGTACCTTGGGGTCATTCACCAACGCCCGCGCGATGGCAACTCGCTGCTGCTCACCTCCTGAAAGCTGACTTGGCAGGTTGTGGAGACGGTCCTTCAGTCCGACTCGCTCGAGCAGCTCTACCCCTTGACCACTGCAGGTGCGATAGCAGCCGGTCCTCATGAACTGTGGGAGCAGCACATTCTCAAGGGCGGTCAACTCCGGTATGAGTGCGTAATCTTGAAACACATACCCGAAGGTCGAGAGACGCAACACCATGCGTTCGCTTCGAGAGAACCTGGCTGTCTCGCGCCCCTCCACAAGCACATCACCCCCGCTTGGTCTATCCAAAAGACTCATCATATGAAGAAGCGTGCTTTTACCAGAACCCGACCTTCCCTCTATCGCGACGAATTCTCCTTCGTGCACTTCTATCGAAACACCTCCAAGCGCGCGGGTAATGATATCACCCACTTTGTACTCTTTGCTGAGGTCGCGTGTCTTCAGTAGGGAAATGTGTGTGTTGTTATCCATATCTAGCGGCCAAGGATGGCATTGATGGTGTTCTTTTGCACTATCATACGAGCCGGAAGATAGCCGGCGAGTAGTGTGGTACCCACAAGGAATACGCTCCGAACGAACGTGTCATTCCAAGGAGCGACGAGTATGCCGTCCGCAAACGGGAAGTCGATAGGGTTTGCGGCTATGTAGGGTGCAATACCAAGGTACAACACAGCCACACCGAGTGATATTCCAACCGCTGCGTATGCTATGGAAAGGAACACGTAGGAAAGTTCGATGGCAAGGGTACTCACGCCGATACCTTTCAAAATACCTATCTGCTTCTGCCTGTTCAATGCCACGATGAATATCATGATGAATACGGTGATAGCAGCTACTACAATGCCGATGAGGCCGATGCCTGCCCCCAGTAGTTCGAAGGTGCTGGTGATGTCGTCCAAAAATTGTCCTTGGGAATCGCGCGCTGTCTGTACCGTTGCGTATGCCCCGGCTCCGCTTGCAAGAAGTGCTGAAACATACCCATCGACGGAAGCACCCGAACGGAGCACGATCGCTATCTCGTCTTTGTTATCAATACCTCGACCTAGCACCTTGCGCAGATGCGACTCGTGCATGAATACCCGTCTGCTGTTCTGGGCGACTTTACCGGAAACAATACCAGCCACGGTATACTCACCCTCGACTCCCCCCACCACTAAGCGAACCGTATCACCCGGGTACACATCACGTAATGCTCCCGAGGTGCCCGGTGAACCTGGTTGAGGGGCACTGCCGGAATACCGGTCTAAAAGCTGGTAGCCAATGAGGATGCTTTTCGTGTCATCTGCCCCGAGATACCGACCTTCGACGATCAGCCCGGAGAGCCCCGTCACACTGTCCTCTATCGCAGGGTCGATACCGACCACTATGGCCCCCACTTGGTCAGGTATGTATGACGCGCGCTGCGGGCGGTCGAAGTTTGCCCGCACAAGGCCACTTGCTAAATACCTTGCACTATGTGCCTCGTATCCTGCTATTCCAGGGAGTATG
The DNA here is from genome assembly GCA_007116405.1 of Candidatus Kaiserbacteria bacterium. GTDB lineage: Bacteria > Patescibacteriota > Minisyncoccia > Phycocordibacterales > UBA12088 > UBA12088. Next base: position 2,228 of record SKIN01000014.1, read on the forward strand.
TTCTCGATGTATACCGAACGCTCAATATGCCTCCTGTCAGCAAGCGGGGTAATGAGTACTGAGCCGGCGTACTCCGCTTCATACGACACACTTGCGCCTACCGGCAGGCCGACCAGGACACCACGCACCACGACCACATTGAGGAACGTGAGAAACATCACACTCACAATGAGTAACGATGTCCACGGGTTCGCCCGCCGGAGGTAACGCACCATAAGAAACAGCCCGACACGCATTGAGCGGAATATCATGCCACTATTGTACCAGCGCATAGCCCATACGAAGAACGCCACATAGGAAAAACCTCGGTACATAACGTACCGAGGTCTAGTAATGAAAGGACATTAGGCGGCAGCTAGTTCTGCTTTCCGCCTGCGTTTGTGACCGTACATCTCCGAATCCGCTCTACGGATCAGGTCGAGACGATGCTCGCCATCCCATTCCGTGAGCCCGAAAGTGAGGGACAACTCGTTGGGACGGTGAGCACCATGTGCCTCATAGAGGTCGTCGGCCATTGCTTCGAATTCAGCACGGACTCGCGTCATGACGTCTGTTGCATCATCCTGGTCGACGCCGACAAAGAGAACAGCAAACTCGTCTCCTCCGAGACGGCCGATAACGTCGCCGGCCCGAACGGTGTGTTTCAGGAGAGCACCAAACTCACTGAGTATCTCGTCACCGAACGGATGGCCCATATCGTCGTTCGCCATCTTGAAGGCGTCGAGGTCGATCAGCGCCATGGTCATGGGTGTCTTCGAGTTCTCACGCTCATGCTGGACGAAGACCTTGTCAACCATCATCTCGAAGCCGCGCCGGCTCGGGATGTTGGTCAACCCGTCTATGAGCGCCATGCTGCGAAAGCGTGACATCTCACCGAGAAGTCTTCCGATCTCGGCTTTACTTTCTTTCAGCTCTTGTTCGAGAACTTTGTACTTGCCTACAATAAACATGTAGGCCATTACTGTGCCCCACACCATTAGGCCGAGTACCACCAATAATACATAGGACATTGCGTTCCCTCCTGCGTTGATTTCCGTTTATATAATAACACATTTTATGCAATTTAGTCAACCCATCACCCTAGGACCTTGCGTATGTGCCAAAGCACCGGGTGGGTTGTTGCGCGCCGTATGTCCTCGATGTGCTTCTGTGCAGCTTCCTCGCCACGGAGTATCGCATCACGGGTTCCCTCAGTGGTGAGGAACGCACTCCAGCCGAGGTCACCGACTCTGGGTTTGATATGCACATCCGCACCGATGACCTGTTCCCTTGCAAGGTGGACTGAGAGAAGTGAGATGGTTCTGTCGGTCATCTGTAGAAGGCTACGTATCGGCTTATCGTAGGTGCAAGAATCAGCATCGAGGTCTACAGCTATCACGACATCAGCTCCGAGTTCATGCGCCACCCGTACCGGCACCGGCAATGATAGTCCACCGTCACTGAACCAGCCTTCGGGTGTTTCAAGGGGCCTAAACAATAGGGGAACTCCCGCACTCGCACGCAATGCCTTTATCACACTTCCACTCCGAAACACATGCGGCTCTCCGCTGTGCATGTCAGTAGCGACTGCGGCAAGTGGCATAGAAAGTTCTTCGAATGTGTCGACCTCGAGTGCGGAAGAGAGAAAATACTCAAGTTTCTTGCCCTGCAGGAGTCCGCCGTTTCCCGCCCCAATATCCAAGAGACCGGCAAGGTGGTTCCAGTTCGTCGTGAGAGCGAGACGCTCGACGCTCGTAATGTCTCTTCGTACGGCATACAATGCGCCGACGATGGCCCCGATACTTGAGCCGGCTATCGCGTGAATGGGTATACCCTCTGCTTCAAGCGCCTTGATGACACCGATATGCGCAAGACCTTTCCCTCCCCCACTGCCTAAGGCGAGTCCGATCTTTGGTGCTCTAAACAGAGACATCATGCTTCTATATA
>SKIN01000045.1 GCA_007116405.1 Candidatus Kaiserbacteria bacterium
GCTACAAGTCCACCGCTGTCACCTCAGTCGTGGTTGAGTACCGACGCACAAACGGTTCCCTTGAGTATGTCTGGTTTTCGAACCCTCCTGCACGCAGCTCCTGGAGCGACTACCAACACACTTTCACCGTCCCTTCCGGTGTCACCTCACTTACGGTCTACCACCTCCTCGCGCAGACCGGTTCACTCACGATCGACAACGTGACACTCGTCCGCGTGACCAATGACCCTACACCTGCGCCCGAGCCGGAACCTACTCCGGAACCGGAGCCAACCCCTGAACCGGGACCAACGCCGGAGCCAACACCGCCCATCGGTCCGGGAGCCATGGTATCTATCACCTTCGACGACGCATGGAGGTCGCAGTACGCGAATGCATACCCGCTCCTTGAACAATATGGCATGCAGGGTACGTTCTATATCACGACGATGTATCTCGACCCTCAGAAATTCGCCAGTTTTATGACCAAAGACAACATACGTGAGCTCCACGCACGCGGTCATGAGATAGCAGGGCATACAGTAAGTCATCCGTACCTCACCGATGTGAGTGCCACGCGCCTCAATGACGAACTTACGCAGAGTAAAGCAGAGCTTGAAACCATCATCGGGGAGCCCGTTCACTCATTCGCATACCCCTTCGGGGCATACAATGCAACGGTAATTGACGCGGTAAAAAAAGCGGGGTATAATAGTGCTCGAACCGTAGAGAGGGGTCTTAATACAACCACCACCGACCCTTTCCGCCTCCGCTCATTAGTGACAACAAAAGACACGCCGCTCAGTGATGTCTACCGTGCCATCGACCAAGCAAAGGCAGACGGGCAATGGCTCACCATCACATTCCACGAGATAGACACGAATGGCAGGCAGTACGCCAATACCCCCGAGTATCTGGAAGCGGTGCTCTCATACATTACAACAACCAATGTTCGCACGGTCACGGTGACCGAAGGATACACGGCGCACTTCAAGTAGCGCGTATCCACCAACGCCTTTTCACAGTACGCCGTACAGAATACGGCACACCACACCATGGTATTCGCACCACAACGCTACGACCGACGCTGGCATGTCCGTGCCGTCCTGTTTGCTGCGTTCCTCCTCGTCGCTAGTGTCATCATGTTCGTGCGGGTGGGTGCCGCGGGACCCGGAGCGCCCTGTGGCGTGGAATGCTTCACAGGAGCGTACGTGAATGACACGCCGTCTCGGTACATCGTCCTCACCTTCGACGACGGCCCGGCTGGCCGTGCTACCGACGATATCCTCGCGGTTCTCGAAGAACGTCAGACACCCGCCACGTTCTTCTTGGTGGGCCGTAACATCATCCGCCACCCCGAGCAGGTGCGTCGCATCGCGGACGCGGGCCACATCATCGGCAACCACACGTACACGCATGCCGAGTCTTTGGCGTATGCGGGACAAAGGCGGATGCTATCCGAGCTTGATCGGACAAACGCACTCATTGAATCCATTACAGGCAGGAGCGCTATCCTCTACCGCCCCATCGGCCTCAAGGGCCTACAACCTTTCGAAGTGACACCGGCCCCGGGGACTTCGGAGCGTTGGGACTGGCTCTATGAACGCGGGTACGTCACCGTCGGGGTCGACCTCGACAGCAACGACTGGCAGATGGCAACCAAAGAGGGGGTCATTGCGAACATGCGTGAGCAGCTCGATGCCAAGGAGACCATGTACTACGGCATTGACCTACAGGTCGCACTTCTCCACGACCTCCCCCAGACTGCCGCAGCATTGCCGGAGATACTCGATATGATAGAGGAGCGAGGATTCGAGGTGGTGCCACTCACCTATGTACTCGGACTTTCTGAGGACGAGGTCATGCCCCCGGTTGTTCCCGGAGCAAGCGTCGTAGCCACCACTGCACTCTTGGGCGGCATGACCTTCGCACTGCCGGTATTTTTTGTGCTTGCATTTCTGCTCATGTTCGTCGCGGTGCTGCGCATCGTCACGTTTACGTGGTTTAAATTGGCGCAACGCCGTCAGGCAATACCCTATCGACGCCTCCTTCCGCGTTTCCAGGGTACGGTGTCGGTCCTCATCCCCGCCTATAATGAAGCCGAGAATGTCCGTGCGACCATCCTCTCGGTGTTGCAGAATACCCGACAGCCGGACGAGATAATCGTCATCGACGACGGCTCTACCGACGAGACATTTGCTCGCGCCGAGGAGATGCAGGCCAAATACCCCGGCATCGTCCGCGTCATCACGCAGCGGAATGCGGGCAAGTCACAAGCGCTCAACAATGGCCTACGCCACGCGACCGGGGAAGTGGTAGTCGCTATAGATGGCGACACCGTACTCGACGTAGAGTGCATCGACGCGGTCGTGCGCCCCTTCGCCGAGCCACGCATCGGTGCGACCGCCGGTAAGATAGTGCCGGCAAACACCGACACGATGATGGAGAAGTATCAGCATCTCGAGTACATGGTGGGGCAAAACATCGACAAACAGGTGGTAAGCGCACTCGGCTCCGTGAACATCGTCCCCGGTGCCGTGGGTGCATGGCGCCGTGACGCGGTGCTCGCGGCAGGTGGGTACTCCACTGATACGCTCGTGGAGGACCAAGATCTCACGCTCGCGCTTCTCGGGATGAACTACGGGGTCGTGTATGTACCGGATGCGATAGCGTACACCGAAGTGCCGCGGACCGTGCGCTCATTCTACACACAACGCTTTCGCTGGACCTATGGAACGTTCCAGTGCATATGGAAGTATCGCTCGTACCTCTGGGGTGACAGGGCACTGCGCCTGGGATGGATATCCTTGCCGTATGCCTTCCTGTTTAACGTACTCATGCCGGTCTCCGCTCTGTTCATTAACATGTTCATCATCATGGGCATCATTGTCGGCATCTTGCATCCGGGCTTTTGGATACTTGCCGCATTTACCCTCGTTGACATCTTCTACGCATACATCGCCTTCCTTGACGAACCGCGACGTTCCCGCAAGTACATTGCACTGGTACCATTGCAGCGGTTCGCGTACCTGTTCGTGTACTCTGCCATCATCTTCCTTGTCGTACTCAAGGTGCTCGACGGGTCACCCACACGGTGGAACAAACTCAAGCGTCTTGGGTCGGCTGAGCGATTTTTCAACGAGCGAATGGGTGGCTCTGGCATGACGCCGACACCCAGTGCCGGATATTGACGTATTTATTAATAAATGGTATTGTGCGGTCCTCACGAAGGTGAAGTATTCCAAAGGACCACAGACTCTCTTATTCGTAAGCAGTAGTACCAGTATGCACAACACGACGCACATCACGCTACGGACCACGCAGGCACTGTTCCTTGTCCTTGCGGCTAGCCTTATGGCCATTCCTGCTCTCGCGCAGGAATCGGAGGAGGGAATGTCTGATGAACCCATCTCCGAAGAGCTTATCCTTTCAATACAGAATGCTCGCGTTGAAGCAGTGGACAGTGAGACGGCTTCAGCGGTGATACGTTGGGAGACCAATATCCCGTCACAGGGTGTCGTTGTTTGTGGTCTTGCTTCAAGCGGGCCCTATACACTCGACCTCGAGGCCGAGCACCTTGGCTATCAGTGGAGCACCCTCCTTGCAACCAGCTACATCACCGTGCATCGCATGCCGCTTGCAGGTCTTGCCGCCGGACCTCGTGTATGTCGCGCCGCAAGCAGGCTCGGACCTGACGCACCATGGGTCGCCTCAGAAGAGCTTGCATTCTCTCTCGAGGAGAGGAATCTTGGCGCAACAGAGCAGGGTACGGCCATCACCGTAGAGGAAATAGATGCGCGTGAAGAGGAGGAAGCAGAACAAGACGCTTCCACCCCCGCCGCGTTTGCCGGCGGTATCTTCAGTGTTGGTGATTGCGCACTCACGTGGTGGATCTGGATCCTCCTCCTCGGTCTCATGTTCTATGCTATCTACTGGCCGAAGGAGTACCTTGCGGGTAGCGGTTCCACCAAGACCCTAACACGACTCTACGTCCTCCCCGCTCTTGGTGCCGTCGGGTATGCCATAGCACTTGTATTTGGTGATGCCGCTTGGACCTTGCCGCTTGCGATCACCACCCTCGCGTTCATGGCGGGACTCATTGCAGAGACCCTCATGCGTGA
>SKIN01000009.1 GCA_007116405.1 Candidatus Kaiserbacteria bacterium
GCGGCTCAGACGGCGTACAATGAGGCCGATACAACAGGCGCACGTGAACGCGCGCTCGCAGAGGAACACTACCGCACGGTTCATGAGCGGAAGCGCGACGCCACTGAGCAAGCAAAACGCGAGCTTGTCGCGGCGCGTTCAGTGATGGTGCAGGCCTTCGACTACCTTGATGGCCGTCTGTTCATGCTCAGCGCCCAAGCCACACAGTCCTACCGATCCCTGGTGGCATCTCTCTACGGTCGCCCAACCTCACACATTGGTGGAGCGCTGTTGAACCCTGAGCGTGATGGAGTGGATCGGCCGTGGTTTTCAGATCCTGCATACGCTACGGGAGATGAGGATATCCACGAGGTGATATCACATGTTGCTGTTGCCCTTGCGTCAGTTCACGCATTAAGGGATATACTCGTGGACGCTGAACGGCACGTTCTCGACAGGAGGAATGTAGACCCTGCGTCTCCGGAATACGCTCTCTACGGTACCATGCTTTCAAACGTGCATACTCTTGAGCGTGGACTTGGTGAACTGCATGGCATGCTGCGTGCCAGTCTCGATGCCGCGGCTATAGCGGAACGCGAGCTCGAGCGCGCTGTACAGGGTACGACCGCGGGCGTCGCGGGCTCCGGTGAGCGTGCAGACTCGGCGCAGGTGGTAGTAGAGCGAGCGCGAGCGCTCGAAGAAGCCGTGCAGGCCGTATATCGAGCGGAGCTTGCACTCGGTGATATTCGCGCACCATTTAGCGGACAGGTGACAGCTCTGTACGTGGAGCGTGGTGACCTTGCTCAACCCGGGACCCCCATCATGACCATTTCGGGAAGTGGCGCGCGCGAGTTCTCCGTATCACTTCCGCGTGATCTTTCACCAATGGTAGTACCCGGTTCGCGTTTTCTCTCAGGTGAAGCGGTGGTCGGTTACGTTGACAGGGTCGTGACTGAGAACGTCCGAGGTACTATCGAGGTGTTTGTCGTCGTGACGGACCCGGCATTCTCCGAGGTGGGTAGGGTCGTCTCCGGTATCATCGACGTGGAAGTGCCGCAGGAGGTAGGTATCGTCGTGTCACGTTCAGCAGTTCGTTTTGACTCGATGGGCAGCTATCTTGGCACAAGAAGCGGCGATGTTGTACGCGTAGCGATACGTTATGATGCCGGGGAGCACCTGTTCATTGTGCCGGAGGTGTCAGTTGATGCGCAGGATGTCATGCCCGCGCGCTCAGTTCGTTGGTAGTCATAGCATCCTCCGTATATGGAATCACAACTCAACATCATTGGCCGCATCAGCCATTTCTTCTCGAACAACCGTCCACTCTCGTTTCTTCTGGTGGGTACTCTGGTCATCTTTGGCAGTGTCACCTTCCTCCTGCTCCCAAAGCAGTACAATCCCGAGATACAACGCCCCGCATTCGTAGTGACCACGACCTACGACAACGTCACCACTGAGGAGGCGATCGATCGCGTAGTCTATCGCTTGGTAGAAAAGATACGCGCGGTACCGGGTGTCGATGACATCCTCACGGAAGTCCATGACGGCACACGCATCATGACCACCGTCATCTTTGATGTCGGGTATGATACAACGCGAGCAAAGGTAGATCTTATCTCTCAGATCGAGCAGCATGCGTATGTCGCCCAAGGCGTCATACCGCAACCCCATATACAGGAAATAAACCCAGAGACCATACCGGTACTGCAGATAGCGTTCACCGACAGTTCACAAGACCTTTTCGAGCTTCGTCAGACGGTGATCGCTCTCTCACACGCCGTGTTGTCGGTTGAAGGGGTAAGTCACGTGGATGTGAGGGGAGGGTATGAGGCGGCGATCGATGTGCATATAGACCCTGTGCGGCTGGCGCATCGGGGGGTCAGTGTCGAGGCCGTACTCATGGCGCTCAGGAACTCGTCGGTGCGCATGGTAGAGACAGGGTTTGTCGGAGAGCGCCATGTCATTGAGGTGGTCTATAACGACCGCATTACGTCAACACAGGAATACGGCACCCTCGAGGTCGCGCCGGGAGTACTCCTCGCGGACGTGGCAACCGTATCGTCAGGAGTCGTAGACAGGCACCGGCAGGTGCTCTACGCCGACGCACAGGTTCGGGGTGACGTTGTCATGCTTGCGGTGTCAAAGCTTGAAGGCACCAGCGCTCCTGTGGTGACACGCGGAGTACGGGAACGTATTGATACGTGGATGGCGAGCAATGCGCCACTCATGCGATATGACATAGTAGCTGATGACGGAGGTAAGGCCGAGCGCGAGATATACGGCCTCACGATGAACCTCATTACGTCGGTGTTGATCGTCGTATCCATCTTGTTCCTATTCTTGTCGCCCCGCGCAGCCACCGTGGTGCTCGTGGCAATACCGCTTACACTCCTCATCGTCTTTGGTGTCGGGTATCTTGCAGGAGAGACCATTAACCGCATCACCCTTTTTGCTCTCATATTGTCACTCGGACTTCTCATTGATGCGGCGATCGTGGTGACGGAGAATATATATCGTCACCTTGCCATGGCGCCTCCGAAGGATCATATGGAGCGAGTACGCACCATTGCCCGTGCGGTGAACGAGGTTGGCGTTGGTCTGTTCCTTTCTCTGGTGACGTCGGTCATTGTGTTCCTTCCCATGGCATACATCACCGGGATGATGGGACCGTACATGGGCCCCATCTCCTTCTTTGTTCCCGCAGCACTCGTGGTGTCCTTCTTTGTTGCCATCATCGTGACGCCGTTTACGAGCTCACTCATACTCACCAACCTGTCGGACAATGCACGCGGGATACGTCGCTGGTTCAGCTCCGGTCTCGACACGATAACGACGCACTACGCGCGCATCCTGCGCACGGTACTTGCAAGACGGGTACTGCAGGCCCGGATCGTGTTCGGCCTTCTCGGCCTTTTCTTTGTGTCATTCTTGCTGCCTCTCTTCGGTCTTGTGCATTTCCAGATGCTTCCACGTGCCGATCAGGATCAGTGGTATGTATACCTCGACCTGCCCAGCGGCACCGCTCCCGCCCTGACTTCGCACACCGTGGAGCGGGTGACTGACCTCCTTGTGTCAGACCCCATGGTCGTGTCGGTGCAGTGGTTTGTTGCCGATGCACCGATCATCGACTTCAACGGCCTTTTTAAGGGCGCTCAGAATCGTACCGAGTTTGAGCAGGCAACTGCTCGGGTGAACCTCGTGTCGTCCAAAGAGCGTCGGGTGTCATCGAGTGAAATTGTGCACGGGATACGTGAGCGGGTGCATCGTGAACTCAGTGACGTTGCCCACCATGTCCGCTTCATGGAGGAACCACCAGGCCCGCCTGTGCAGGCAACGCTTGTCGCCAAGCTCATTGCCGATGACCCGGCGGCACGTACTGCCGCGGCGCAGTCATTTGCTGAACTGCTTGCTGCACATGAACGTGTTGTGGACATCCATACGACCGAGCGAGTGATGGCTGATCGCATTATCTTTGACCTCAGTAGAGACAAGGCGCGTCTGCTCAACGTCGACCCACACCATGTAGCGAATACGATGGCAGTGCTTACGCAAGGCATCGATGTGGCCGAGCACGCTATCGCCGGCGTGCGTGAGCCGGTACCGGTGCGCGTGGGTGTGCCTCCTTCGTCACAGACAAGTCCGGCGAACATGGACACATGGTCGGTCATTGACCGCTCGGGTGCCGCGGTGCCACTCTCGTCGCTTCTGCTTACACGACATGAGCAACGCCAAGCGTATGCCCATTTCGAACACGCAACGCCGGTGAGCTACGTGACCGCTGAAGTCACTGAAAAGCCGATACTCTATGCGATATGGTCGATTGTGCGTTCTATCTATCGAGGGGAATGGGAGGGGTACCGTCCGGTCTCCTGGGGCCTCTTCTCTGTCACTGTTGAAGACACTGAGGGTACTGAAGTGCATATTGCGTGGGGTGGGGAGTGGGAGATGACACTCGAGAACTTCAGAGACCTCGGTATAGCGATGCTGGTTGCTCTCCTTCTCGTGTATGCGGTGCTTGTGGCGCAGTACAATTCATTCGCTAAGCCGGCGTACATACTGGTGACGGTGCCCCTCGGTCTCATTGGTATCTTGTGGGGGTTCCTGTTGCTTGA
>SKIN01000003.1 GCA_007116405.1 Candidatus Kaiserbacteria bacterium
AGGTATTCTCCCGGGTCTCCGGCGACGCCACCGCGGGTCATATCGAGACGGAAGACTTTGTAATAGTTTCCGTCACATTGCATGAACATGGTACTGTCAGCGTTCCGAATGATGTATCGCCGCATGATGCATGCTCCGACGATGCCACCCAAAAGAAACATGGATACTGCGATTGCTACGAGCGGTGTCATCTCGCCTCCTTCGGTAGGGTGTTTGTGGGTAGGAACACGTTTTCCTCACACGTAATACACCCGTTCTGTTGTTATTTCAACCCCCTGTGGTGCATAGCGCCCCGCCCTCCCCCATGAACATGGGGTCGAGGCACGAACGTCAATGCCTTGCCACGCTTATCCGCACGTCCCGTGCGTCCGATGCGGTGGACGTAGTCATCCTTGCTGTTTGGGAGATCGTAGTTGATCACATGTGACACGTCTGAGACGTGAATGCCTCGCGCGGCGACGTCGGTCGCGACAAGTACCTGCACGGCACCATCCTTGAAGGCACCGAGGGAGCGCTGCCGTTGGCCGTGACTCTTGTTGCCGTGTATGGACTCGGAACGCACGCCGCTCGCAGAGAGTTGTTTCGAGAGCTTTTCAACGCTGTGTTTCATTGCGCCAAACACTATTACCTTGGTGAACGCGGGGTCCTGCAAAAGACCGTGGAGCGTGTCGAACTTGGTGTCGATATCGAAGTGAACGACATCCTGCTCGATGCTGTTCGCTGTCTCTCGCTTCTTTACCGATATGCGCACCGGCTCCTTGAGGAATGACTGCACGATAGTGTCTGCTGCCGGTGACATTGTCGCTGAGAAGAAGAGTGTTTGTTTATCCTTACGAGTCGTAGAGAGTATCTTCTTGATGTCGTGGATGAATCCCATGTCGAGCATCCTGTCAGCCTCGTCAAGCACGACCGCAGTAAAGTGTTCGGGATGTATGAATTTACGTTGTATCAGGTCCAGCACCCGTCCCGGTGTGCCGATGATGAAGTGGTTCTGCCTTCGGAGGCTTCGTATCTGCGGACCGATGCCCGCACCCCCGACGCATGTGGTGGCGTAAAGCGGTATGCCTTTCGTAAAGGTTCGCAGTTCGTTCTCTATCTGTATGGCCAGCTCTCGTGTCGGCGTAAGGATAAGGGTCTGTGTATGACGCTTCGCGAGGGTCATGTGAATGAGCGGCAGCAGAAATGCCGCCGTCTTACCGGTGCCAGTCTCAGCGAGCCCCACGAGATCCTTGCCGCGGAGTATCTCCGGTATTGCCTGGTCTTGTATCGGCGAAGGCGTGATCATGTTGCTTGACGCGAGGCGCGCAACAAGATGGTCTGATAGGCCAAATGTGCCAAACGTGTGTTGCGCTGTGTACTCCTCGGGAGCTGTGTCTCTCGGGTTTCTGTTTATGAACTCAGATGGGTCGAAGGTCGGTTGTTTCCTACCCTGACGCCCGCCCGGTCTGCTATGTCCAAATGAAGGACGTCCTTGCCGGCGTGGCGCGGACATGTTTCGAGTCGGAGCGTTAAAGACGCGACGCTTCCGTGCACCGGGTGCACGCCCATCGTTAGTCCGATGTGATCGGTGTTGATATGTTTTCATCGTATGAATGATTCTTAGTGGCACGGATATATCCGTACTCAAGCTGTGCAGTAGATAATTTGAGGCATCATTCTACTGCGGAAAAGGAGAATGCGCACACTAGCTTGAGAGCCCTACACAAAATTTCTTAAGCTTCTCCTTACTATACTACGTTAGCAGCAGTTGGTCAATGTTTTTTGATGTGAGTGGTGGTGTCGTCCCCTTCCTTGCTCTGCAACTTCCCCACCACTAATTCCCTTTCAGCCGACTTTTGTATGATGAACCGTATGAAGCGCATGCCCGTGAGGAACATTGCCGTTACGAGTACGGCGCCAATAATGATGCGAAACTCGTACTTATGTATGGTCCCGAGGAATTCGCGGGCGATGTCGCCGAGCAAATAGCCGATATACGTGATGGTTATCGTCCAGATGACCGCCCCAATGAAGTTGTAGAACACAAAGGTGCGCACCTTCATACCGGACATACCGAGCGAGAGAGGGATCACTGTGCGGAAGCCGTACATGAAGCGCATCGACCCGGCAAGAAAGCGCGGGTGCTTGGTCATCAGGCGTACCGGCCTGTGCACCATTGCTTGTACGGATGGGAAGCGGTTGACAATAGCGGAAGCACGATACTTGCCGAGCAGGAACCATGCAGTGTCACCGATGACCGCTCCCATGAGTGCAAACAGCATCACGTAGTGGAGCTTGAGAATACCTTCGGAGGCGATGAATCCCGCCAAAAGGAGTATTGTCTCACCCTCGAAGACGCCACCGAGGAACACGATGAGGTACCCATACGTTTCTATGAGCTCAGTGATCTGCATGGAAGGCATAGTAGCACGCGCAGAGGGCGCGCCACCTGTGGACACGTTAGCGGGCTGCGTGTTGTAAAAATGGTATAGTCAAAGATGTTAAGAACACCTTACAATACAAGAACATTATGAAGCAGCCCCCGGAACAAGCAGGACCACTGCGATTTGAAGATGCGTACGCAAAGAAGGCAGAAGAGGTGTTGGCAACACTAAAGACCTCGTCTGCTGGACTTTCCACTGAGGAGGCTCATGCACGCCTCGAGGAATACGGCCCCAATGAACTTGAGAGCACGGACCAAAACCACCCCTTCACTGTGTTCGCTCGACAGTTCCACAGCGTGCTCATCTACATACTCTTGCTTGCGGCCGCCATTTCGTACTGGTTTGGACACACGCTCGACATGTACGTCATATTGGGCATTGTCGTCCTCAACGCGATCATTGGGTTCACACAAGAATATCGGGCACATCAAGCGATCAGTTCGCTCAAGAAAGCACTTGTCCTAAAAGCAAACGTCTATCGCAATGGTGAGCTCACTGAGGTCACCGCGGACACGCTTGTACCCGGCGATATAGTGTCGATAGAGGCCGGTATGCTGGTGCCTGCCGACGTGCGCCTCATCGACACCACGGACTTCGAGACCAATGAGTCATCACTCACGGGAGAATCGCTACCGGTACGAAAGACCATCGACCCGGTGCGCGAAAACACCGCACTTGCCGACCGCACCAATATGGCGTGGATGGGTAGTGTGGTCACCCGTGGAAGCGCGCGCGCTGTTGTCGTGCTAACCGGTAATGACACAGCTATCGGTAACGTAGCCACCCTTCTTGAGGAGGTCGAGGATGCAGGAGACCACTTCAAGGAGCGTGCGCGGATGCTGGGTATCCAGATGGGGACCATTGCCATCATCACCGCAAGCATCGTCTTTACGGTAGGTTACTTTGTTCGTGATATCAACTTTGATGAGATATTCCTCTTTACCATAGCGGCACTCGTGTCGGGTATCCCTTCCGGATTGCCCGCCATACTCTCCATTGTGCTTGCGGTTGGCGCATTCCGCATGAGCAAACGCAATGCGCTTGTGCGTACGCTTGCTGCAACCGAGACGCTTGGCGTGACCACGACCATCGTGACCGACAAGACAGGTACTCTCACTCAGAATGTGATGATGGTCGAGCAGATCGTCTGCAACGGTGGGGACACACGTCTCAGCGTTACCGGCGATGGCTGGAAACCAGTCGGTGATTTTTGCGACGGCGACAACCCTGTCTCACCCCTTGAAATGCGTCCCGTTGCAAAACTCCTCCACATTGCCGGTAAAGGCTCCGGCGCTCATGTGTCGCACATAGAGGAGACCGACGAATATCGCATCATCGGTGACCCTACGGAAGCGGCCTTGACCGTCCTTGCGCATAAAGCGGGCCTGGATGAGCCAATACTGTTTGCACACGAGCACGTTCTTCGTGACATTCCCTTCTCTTCCGAGACCAAGTATCACGCAACACTCGTAGAGCTGCGTGAACATGGTGAAGGGTTTGAGGATTTCCACGAGGTGTACGTTGCCGGGGCAC
>SKIN01000048.1 GCA_007116405.1 Candidatus Kaiserbacteria bacterium
ATCGGCATTGTTGGACTTCCGAATGTCGGCAAGAGCACACTCTTCAATGCGCTCACCGAAAAGTCGGTCGCGATGGAGAACTTTCCGTTCTGCACCATCGACCCTTCGGTGGGAGTGGTCGAGGTGCCCGATGAACGCCTCCACCGCCTGAGCGCGATGAGTGAGAGCAAAAAGACCATCCCGGCATCGGTCGAATTCGTTGACATCGCCGGACTGGTAAAAGGAGCAAGTGTCGGTGAAGGGCTTGGCAACCAATTCCTCGCGAACATTCGTGAGACCGACGCCATCGCCGAGGTGGTTCGCATCTTTGATGACACCAACATCACGCACGTCCACGGTGCCATTGACCCGGTGCGTGACATCGAGGTCATCAACCTTGAACTTGTGCTCGCGGACCTTCAGGTGGTCACCAAACGTCTAAGCTCCATCGAGCGTGATGTGAAGCGCGGGGACAAGGAAGCTGCAGCATTACGCGCCGCACTCGAGCGGGCGCGTCAGGTGCTCGAGGCGGGTAAGCTTCTGCGGCCTTTACTTACAGAGTCAGATCATGTTGCGCTGAAGACCCTTGGACTTATTACGCGCAAACCCATCCTATACGTTCTCAACAAGAAAGCCGGAGGGTTCAACTTGGATGAACAGAATGACGAGCGGTGGCACGAACTCATTGCGTATCTCGACGACATGCAGGCCCGCTACGTCATTGTCGACGCAAATGTCGAGCGGGAGCTCAGAGAACTCGCCGACGATGATAGGGACACCTTCCGGCAGGAGTACGGTGTGCTCGACAACGGTATCAACGAACTCATTCGAGCGGGGTACGACATGCTCGACCTCATCACCTACTTTACGACCGGTGAGCCCGAGACGCGTGCCTGGACCATACGACGGGGGTGGACCGCGCCGGAAGCCGGCACAGCCATACATACTGATTTCAAAGATAAATTCATACGCGCCGAGGTCATCCACTGCGACGACCTCCTTGCTGCGGGGTCCTACGCCACTGCCCGCGAAAAAGGACTGTTGCGCCTTGAGGGCAAGGAGTACGTGGTCAAGGACGGCGACGTCATCATCTTCCGCATCTGACAGCCTCTAGCGCATTGCCGTGAGTCTGGTGTACGTATCACTGGGGTCGGTCACCGCTTGTGTGTCGATGACCCCCATCACCGTTTCATCGTTGCCGCCGGGGAAGAGTGCATCACCAAAGTACAGGCACTCCTCCTTGTCCCACCCTAAGTGTTCTATGAGCCGCATGACGTTGTGTCCTTTATGCTTACCGCGTTTGAAGTAATCGAGCGTGGTCGTACCCGCTATCTTCACCTCGATGGTGTCGGACTCAAGCGGTGACGCCTCGAGCAGCGCGCGGCGCTTCTTCTGGTCCGGGTCGAACGCTTCCTTTTCCGCGACCGGCGCGTGGTGCCCGTAGATCGAGTACGACAACTGGCATCCGCGGTCCTCAATGAGATCATCTTCGTTCGGCACATCCCATGTGCGAGGGAGGGAGGCGATATGCGTGCGTATCTCCGCGCCCTCTGCCGGCGTAAGTGCATCGAGCCACAGCTCGGTGTCACCAAAGACGGTGTGGTTGCCGTTCTGTCCCATGTAGTAGACCGGAAGGTCATCAAGCTGGTGACGTATCTGTTCCACGCTTGCTCCCGATATGACGATGATGTCATGGGGAAGTGACTCCAAGAGCCCGCGCATCTCCGGCGTTATCTTGGAGCGGCTGCGCGTGAGCGTGTTATCGAGGTCAAAGAAGAGGTGACGCCTTGTATGTTTCTTCTCGGTCATTGTATAGTGGGCATTATGATAAACATCTATCCAGTATACCTATAGTATGAGAACTTACGACCATGGGGCTTTGGAAAAGAAATGGCAGGAGCGATGGCACAGGGACGCCATCTACAAAACACCTGACGATACCGAGCGGGAGAAGTGCTACATCCTCGACATGTTTCCGTACCCGTCGGGAGAAGGTCTGCACATAGGTCATCCGAAGGGGTACGTGGCGACAGATGTATACGCCCGCAACCGGCGCATGAACGGCAAGAATGTACTCCATCCCATGGGGTGGGACGCCTTCGGTCTGCCGGCCGAGAACTACGCGATCAAGAATAAGATGCACCCCCAGGTCGCGGTCCGGAAGAACATCAAGCGTTTTAAGGAGCAGCTCGCCCGCATAGGCTTTGATCATGACTGGGAGCGTGAAGTGGACACGACCGACCCCGAGTACTACCGCTGGACACAGTGGATATTCCTGCAGCTCTACAAGAAAGGTCTGGCGTACGAATCACACGAACCCATCAACTGGTGTCCGAGCTGTCTCACCGGCCTCGCGAATGAGGACCTGGAAGGGAACACATGCGAGCGTTGCGGCACCTTGATAGAGAAGAAACCGATGCGTCAATGGGTCCTGCGTATCACCGAGTACGCTGACCGTTTGCTCGCGGACCTCGAGACACTCCCGTGGCAAGAGTCGGTCAAAGAGATGCAACGCAACTGGATAGGACGCAGTGAGGGTGCGGAGTTCGATTTTCCCATTACGGGGACGGACGAGGTCATACGTGTCTTCACGACACGGCCTGACACGCTCTTTGGCGCCACCTACGTCGTGCTTGCGCCGGAGCACCCGAGTGTCGACCGTCTACGTACAGCCATTCAAAACCTCGCCGAGGTAGAGCGGTATCGCACCGAAGCGGCACAGAAGACTGAGATAGAACGTACGGCGGGTACGAAGGAGAAGACCGGAGTACTGCTTGAAGGGGTCCAAGCGACCAATCCCGCAAATGGTGAATCCCTCCCTGTGTTCATCGCCGATTACGTTTTGAGTACCTACGGCACAGGCGCTATCATGGCGGTCCCCGCGCACGATGAACGGGACAACGCTTTTGCGAAGGCGTTTGGTGTGCCGATACGGACCGTCATACAGGGAGAGGGTGCAGAAGAGGATATGGTCTACACGGGCGCCGGTACGCTCGTGAACTCCGGTCCGTTTGATGGCATGCAGAGTGAGGAGGCAAAAGCGGCCATCACGAAACACGCACACGGCACGCAGGTGGTGCGCTATCGCTTGCAAGACTGGGTCTTCTCGCGACAGCGGTACTGGGGTGAACCGATACCTCTCATTCACTGTGAGACGTGTGGCGTGGTCCCGGTGCCCGAAGCAGACCTACCAGTGCGGCTGCCCGACGTCGAATCGTACGAACCCACCGGCACAGGTGAATCACCGCTTGCCGGCATCGACGAATGGGTCAACACGACGTGCCCCGGCTGCGGAGGGAAGGGTATGCGAGAGACGAACACGATGCCGCAATGGGCCGGCTCATCATGGTACTACGTGCGATACATGGACCCGAAGAATGACACAGCACTCGTCGACCCCAAAAAGGAGAAGTACTGGTCGCCGGTCGACATCTACGTGGGTGGCATGGAGCACGCGACGCGTCACCTCATTTATGCCCGCTTCTGGCACAAGTTCCTCTATGACATTGGCGTGGTGTATACGATGGAACCGTTCACCAAGCTCTACACGGTCGGTCTGGTCCTTGCCGAGGATGGACGCAAAATGAGCAAGCGATGGGGCAATGTCATCAACCCCGATGACATGGTGGACAAGGTGGGCGCTGACGCGTTCCGCGTGTACATGATGTTCATGGGACCCTTTGAGCAAGCGACCGCCTGGTCGATAGACCACATGGCCGGCGCACGACGCTTTCTTGAGCGGGTGTATGGCCTCAGCGAACGGGTGGCTGCAGACGCAGAGAGTGATGCACTGCTCCGCAGTAGGACCATACGCAAGGTCGGTGACGATATCCTCGCGTTCAACTTCAACACCGCCATCAGCGCGCTCATGATCATGGTCAATGAGCTCGAGAAGCGTGCATCGGTAGCCCGGGAAGATATGGAGACACTCCTCCTCCTTCTCGCACCTTTTGCCCCCCACCTCACTGACGAACTCTGGGAATCACTCGGGCACAAAGAGTCCATCCACTGCGCTGCATGGCCTGCGTACGATACGACCGTGTTGGAGCAGGCGGAGATCACCATTGTGGTACAGGTAAACGGCAAGACGCGCGGCTCATTCACGACGGCGCAGGGTGTTCTCAAGGAGGAACTCATCTCTCTCGCAAAAGAAGTGCCCTCAGTGATCCCACATCTACAGGGAAAGACAGTGCGGCGTGAGGTCGTTGTGCCCGGCCGCTTGATCAATTTCGTGGTCTCGTAGAACAAGGCGTGCATCCCATAGAACTTGACGCCTGTTGTGAGTCGTGCTATTTTCCACAGTACGATAGTTATGACATAAGACCACGGTATCGTGGTTTGGCAACATTATCATCACCATACGCATCACCGTTTTCTTACGAATATGGCGGAAAAACTCACATTCAAGCCCAAGACCGTTATCAAACGTCTCCTAAGTGTATTGCCGGAACGAGCACGCAATGTGCTCGTCAGCAGGTATGGACTTGGTAAGGATACGACACCGGTCACTCTCGAAGCAATAGGGCAAGAGTATGGCATCACCCGAGAACGAGTACGCCAGATCGAAAATCACGCGCTTGCCACTATTCGTAAGTCAGACATCTTCAAGAACGAACAAGATGCGTTTGACGAACTCCGCCACATCATCGTCGAGATGGGCGCATTGGTGCGCGAAGAAGAGCTTCTTGAAGCACTCGCACGTGACGCAAGTACACGCAACCATATCCACCTCATGCTTGTCCTTGGTGATGCTTTCATTAAGGAGAAGGAGAATGACGAATTTCATCACCGTTGGCATGTTGACTCGGACCTTGCTGACAAGGTGCATAACTCACTCCGTCGTCTCTACGACACACTCGATGATGACGAACTTGTCGAAGAGTCAGCACTTATCGATGCTTTTCTCCGCGAACTTCAGGATCTCAACGCAGACCTCAAACAGCAGCATGTCCTCAAGCAATGGCTCACCCTCAGCAAGAGCATCGGCCGAAATCCGCTCGGTGAGTGGGGAAGGGCGCATTCCCCGAATGTCCGCGCGAAGGGGATGCGGGACTATGCGTACCTCGTTATCAAGCGCCACGGTTCCCCGATGCACTTCCGCGAAGTCGCGACGACCATCACTGAGATATTCGACCGTAAAGCCCATGAGGCAACCTGTCACAATGAGCTCATTAAAGATGATCGCTTCGTACTCGTAGGGAGGGGTATCTACGCTCTCAAGGAATGGGGGTACAGTTCCGGACCTGTTCGTGACGTCATCGCGGAAATACTCTCTCGCCAAGGTCCGCTGACACGGGAGGAAGTCATCGAGGCGGTACGAAAAGAGCGGTACGTCAAAGACAACACTATTTTCATCAACCTGCAGGACACGACACGGTTCGGACGTGACAGCGACGGGAGGTACTTCCTCCGCAGTAAAGAACGCGACACTGCAGAAGAGCCCGTGCAGTAACCACTGCGCACTCATTTGTACACACCGCCGTTCTCTCCGGTGACACGGCTGTCGTGTACTCTGGTATACTGTGTGTACACCGCATCCTGCGGATAGCCTGTTATGCATCCAGAACTACTTGCCCAAGTACTGTCCGTCGGAGAACAGCTTTCGCGGGTCTGGGAGATATTCAAATTTCTCGTACGCTACGCCCCGTACTGGGGTCCTCCCGTGCTTGCCGTGGGCTTTTGGCGAATGTGGCTCAGGTACGTCCGCGCCCGATTCATCGCGGACCAGGAGTACGTCCTCCTGGAACTGCGCTTGCCGGCGGAGGTGCAGAAGTCACCTCAAGCGATGCAAGCGGTCTTTGACGGACTCTTTCTTAAGAGTGGCGAGTCTACTTTCATTGACCGTATTTGGCTCGGAAAAGTGCGCATGTGGTACTCGTTCGAGATCGCCTCCCACGAGGGTAGGGTGCATATGTATGTGTGGATACGTTCGGCGTTTCGTCGTTTCTTCGAGCGCACGGTCTACGCACAATATCCTGAGGTAGAAGTGGTGGGAGTGGAAGACTATGCTCTCACTCTCCCATTCTCGCTCGACACCTACAACGTGTATGGCATGGACTACGGACTTGCCGCACCCATTGGCGTTCCTATCAAAACCTATCCCGAGTTTCATTTGGACCAGACAAGCGCTAAGGAAGAACAAAAGATAGACCCTATCGCGCACCTCCTCGAATTCGCAGGCTCCATGGGAAAGGGCGAACACTTATGGATACAGATACTTGCGCGAGCACACAAGAAAGAAGACGTTACGTTCGGCTTTATCCGCAACAGAAAGAGCTACGATGAATTGGTAAAAGAGGAGATGGCTCGGATACGTAAGAACCCCGAGGAGACCATTGTGTTCCCGGACGGGGGGGTCGGCAAGACCCTCTCTGACCGGCAAAAGCGCCGCATCGAAGCGATGAACAGGAACTCGCTCGTGAGTACTCCATGGGACGTGGGCATTCGCGCGATATACATGGCAGAGCACGAAAAATTCGATGGCGCGAATGTCACCGGACTCGGCTCGATGTGGCAACCATTCGGTTCACCCGGGTACAACAGTATCGTCCCTATCGGCAATCGCTGGCAGAACAAGCTCGATTACCCGTGGCAGGATTTTAACGGCTATCGTGAGAACAAGATGAAGGTCCGTATCGTCGATGCATATCGCCGCCGAGCCTGGTTCCATGCCCCGTACGAGTACCCACACCACATGATGACGAGCGAGGAATTGGCAACCCTCTACCATATACCGGGGGCGGTCGTACGTACACCGACGATAGAGCGCATCACCAGCACCCGTGCTCAGGCACCCGCGAACCTCCCGGTCTAACGTGGTATAGTGACGCGTATGAATGACACTGAGGACACAACACCTTTGGGAACAGTGGCCCTGCGTACCGTGAGGGGCTCGGTACGGCGCTATGCTCTCGCAGGGAAAAGGTTCGCCCGCGCCGTGCTCCGCAAGACACCTCATATCATGGGGCTTCTTGTCGCCGCAGGTCTTCTCACATCCTGGGTCGTGTACCACGGTGTCGAACGTCCACCCGCATCATTCCCTGTAGAGCAGGTTATCACCATACCCGCAGGTATGACCGTGACCGACGTTGCTCGGTTCTTGCGAGAGGAGCACATCATCCGCTCCGTGCATGCATTCCGCCTCGCAGTGACCATGGGGAGTAACGGGGGCGCCGTTATTGCCGGTGATTACTTCTTTGATGCGCCACTTACTCTCTCTGAAGTGGCGCAGCGTATCTCGTCGGGCACCTACGGCCTTGACCCTATTCGCATTACCATTCCCGAAGGCGCCACGACGTACCAAATGGCGGAGATATTCGCACGACGACTGCCGAAGTTCGACTCGGGTACATTCCTCCTGTTAGCGGAAGAAAAGGAGGGATACCTTTTCCCCGACACCTACCACTTCACTCCCACCACGGTCGCCTCCGATGTCGTACGCGAGCTCGAACGCACCTTCTACGAACGTTTGCGTGCCATCGAGGATGAGATAGCCGCATTCGGAAGACCGGTGCACGAGATAGTGACCCTGGCATCGCTCCTTGAAAAGGAGGCCCGCAACCATGAAGAGCGACGAAAGATAGCAGGCATACTCTGGCACCGTCTCTCGATCGATATGCCGCTACAGGTGGACGCGGTCTTTGGTTTCATTGCGCGCACCGAGACCTTTAATCCACGCTTCTCCGACCTGCGTATCGACTCACCGTACAACACTTACAAATACAGAGGACTCCCCCCGGGACCCATCGCAAGTCCCTCACTCTCGTCACTCAAGGCGGCGGTGACCCCCGTTGAGACCAATGCGCTCTTTTATTTGCATGGCAGGGACGGCATCATGCGTAGCGCACTCACCTATGATGAACATCTGGTGAACCGACGGCGGTATCTGGATTGATGCTTGCGAAAGGAGGGTTGGTGTGAGACAACGTAGCGATGCGTATGGAAACACGAGCCAAAGAAAACAGTGACGCGAAACCGAAGGTCCTGGTGGCAATGTCCGGCGGCGTGGACAGCTCCGTGTCCGCAGCACTGCTGCTCGAACAAGGGTATGATGTCGAAGGAGCGTTCATCGTGACCTGGCAGGCACCATGGTTGCCGTGCACTTGGCGCGAAGAACGCCGGGACGCAATGCGGGTGGCCGCGCGTTTGGGGATAGCGCTTCACACCATAGACCTCTCAGCGGAGTACGAACGTGACGTCGTTCGCTACCTCATACGGGAATACGAGTCCGGCCGCACACCGAATCCCGACGTCATGTGCAATAAACAGATCAAGTTCGGGGCATTCCTTACGCATGCTGTGGAGCAAGGGTTCGATATGATAGCTACCGGTCACTATGCCCGTGTCGTACGCGAGGAGGGGGAAGGTGGCGGTGAACATTTCCGCCTGTGTACGGGCGCAGACCGCATGAAGGACCAATCGTACTTCCTCTGGACCCTCGGCCAGAGTGAGCTCTCGCGGACACTCTTTCCTGTGGGTGCGTATGAGAAGAAAGATGTACGCGAATTAGCTCGACAGTACGGGCTTCCGACCGCCGACAAGAAAGACAGTCAAGGAGTATGCTTTTTGGGGAAGATAGACATGAAAGAATTTCTTTCGCACTACATCCAGACGGAATCCGGAGACGTATACGACACCGATGGTCGAGTCATCGGTACACACGACGGAGCGGTGTTCTACACCATAGGACAGCGGCACGGCTTCTTGGTCCAAGCGCAGGACCCGTTTGCGGAACCCCTGTACGTCGTCGCCAAGGACATGGAACACAATGCGCTGGTCGTTGCCCCGGCTCCATTGTCTGAAGGGGAAGAGAGCGGGGAACAGCAGACGATCGAACTTTCCGATGTGCAATGGGTCAGTGGTGAAGCGCCGTATGGTGTGCTGCCCGGCGGGCAGTTGTGTGCGCGGCTTCGGTATCGTCAACCGCTCTTTCCCGTCACACTCACGGAGGTGACGAGTACGCATGCGACGGTTATCCCCGCAACACTCCAACGGTTCACTCCCGCCGGACAGAGTCTTGTCCTCTACGCGGAGGATACCTGCCTCGGTGGGGGTATCATCACCTAGTGGCCGCAGCTCCCGCGCGGTACACAGACCTCGTATTGCGTCCGTATGAGAACACGGCTACAATGGTCGCATGGAAGAGAATAAGCATCCGCTTCGGCTTGCCGTCGTATTGACGGTGTTGGTGCTCGCACTTGTGGTGATATCCATTAACCAATTCACTTCGAGCAACGGGGCAGAGCAACAAGCATCGGTCTTGCGGGCATATGCACCCTAGCGCCAGTCCTCTTATCGTAAAAGCGAACGGCGAACGTGAGCCGTTCCATCCCGATAAGCTATACCACTCGCTGGTACATAGTGGCGCGGATACCGACCACGCCGACGCCATAACAAGTGAGATAGCGAGCACGGTACACGAGGGAGAACATACGACCGACATATATCGTCGGGCGTTTGCGAAGTTACGGAAACTTGAACGTCCCATTGCCGCTCGGTATTCAGTGAAGCGTGCATTACTTGACCTCGGTCCTTCCGGATACCCGTTTGAGGATTTTCTTGCTGAGATGTACCGTGCACAGGGCTTCCAGACCAGCAACAGGCGCATGATACGAGGGCGGTGTGTGGAGCACGAGCTCGACCTCATTGCTGTTCGTGACGACCAGCGCATCGGCGCAGAGGTGAAATTCCACAACAATCCGGGCATCAAGTCCGACATCAAAGTGGCTCTCTACGTGCACGCGCGGTTTGAGGACATCAGGGCGGGGGCGGAGCGTGACAGTGATCACGACTTCACATCACGGATGATAATCACGAACACCAAGTTCACCGAGCAGGCGGTTCTATACGCAGAATGTGTCGGTCTGGGGCTCCTCTCCTGGGATCACCCGCAGTCTGGAAATCTACGGGAAATGATCGAAGAAACAGGAGTACATCCTGTGTCGTGTCTGACTTCGCTGTCGCGGGCGAACAAGCAGCACCTCATGTCTCATGGCGTGGTGTTGTGTCGTCAGATAAAAGAGCACCCGGAAGTACTTGATGGCATGGGGTTATCGGAGCAGACGATAGAGGGTCTGTTCAAAGAGATGCGGGCCTTGTGTCGTACGTGATATAGGTTCACAATACTAGGGAGGTTAGTTCATTATGGAATTCGACACTACGTACATTGGGATGTTCATGCAAGTGATCGTTGCCTTGGTGCTCGGTGCTCTGGTGGGGCTGGAGCGCTTGCTGGCGGGCAAGCAGGCGGGCATGCGTACGTTTGGACTTGTAGCGGTCGGTGCATGCCTCTTCGTGATGATAGGTGAAGCAGTGGCCGTGCAGTACCATGGAGTCATGAATTTTGATCCTCTGCGTGTCGCGGCAAGCATCGTGACAGGTATCGGATTCATCGGCGCCGGCCTCATCATCTTTCAACATGAACTCAAAGGGTTGACCACGGCGGCGGCACTGTGGGTGGCTTCCGCCATAGGCGTTGCCGTCGGCTTCGAGTTGTATATGCTCGCTACCTTTGTCACATTTCTGACTTTGTTTGTTTGTGTCGGCCTATGGTTCCTTGAACGTTGGCTCGCGCGGCTGTTCAGAGGCAAGAGTGACGCATAGGTCGTCTGACACTGAACAGCTCCATACTTGTGGTGATTAATCAATACCAATTATCTATTTACCATGAACTATCGTCTTAATACGCACGCACTACTCTTCGTCGGCATCATTGTTCTTATCGCTGTTGGTCTCTTTGTGTACACCCTCGTATCTACCCCGACCGAGAGACACGAGATCATGAATGGAGAACCAAGCTTAGTTGAGAATGGCAAAATGATCGACGCATATCATCAGCATCAGGATGGCGTTCACACTCTTGCCGGCTTCATAGATGTCGATTCTCCGTGTCACACTCTTACAACAGAGTCGTTTCTTATGGAAGATGGAGCGGTCGCTGAAGTGCGATTCAACACCCTCCTCGAGGGCGAGAATTGCCCCCAGATACCTTTTACACTCCCGTTCCGCCTTTCGTTTGATGCACCCGAGGGGATAGTGATACGGGCGACCTGGAATGGCGCGCCAGCTCGTCTCAATACAATACCGGTGCCGCCAGGCGAAGAAATACCAACCACACCCTTCGTAAAGGGTTGACAGTATACTTGGTCCCGCGTACCTTGCGTGGTATCCTAGAGGGCATCGTAGTTTGCTAGTCTAAATAACAATAATTCATGGAAGACGTCAAAGATAACACAGCACCTTCTTCAAGTGGTGCACCCGCATCAACACCCACTCCAAAAAAAGGTGGTGCAGGCATATGGATAGCATTTATCATTGTTGTCGTATTGGTGGGTGGGACCGTGGCATATACTCAAGGACTACTCGGTGGATCTGCTGAGGAAAACGGTGTCTTACTTGATGAGTCATTAGATCCGGAATCGCCTGTCGCGACGGTAGATGGGGAAGCGATCACCATTGCACAGCTTCAGGTCGCACTTACGCAGATCGGTACTGCAATGGGGGCAAATGTGAATGATCCGGAAGTGGTTCTCGCAGTCCTTAATAACCTCATCAACATACGGCTTCTTGAGAATGAAGCACGCGCAAAAGGATATACCGCAACAGACGCGGTTGTTGACGCAGAGATAGCACAGATAGTTGATGCTGTCGGAGGGGAGGAAGAATTCCGCGCTGAACTTGCAAATGCCGGACTTACCTTAGAGATGTTGCGTGAAGACAGGAGGAGCGACATTCTGATTCGTCAACTCATTGAGGCTCATACGGATATAGAGTCAGTGGAGGTTACGGAGGAGGAGTTACGTACCGCGTACGATATGATCTTTGGTGATAATGACGACGCTGTTGCGTATGGTGACGTAAGAGACTTACTGTACTCTGAGACCCGCCAGCAGAAGGGAGCGGCAGTAATAAACGCATATGTCGAGGGGTTACGTGCTGCTGCAGACGTTACGATAAACATAAACATATAGCGGTTGAGAGGTGATACCTCGTATGTCTGTACGTGCTGTGCAATCATCCACTCCCAAGGGGTATATGCACCATGGAACCTACCATGGTATCGAGGAGTATGAGCTCAAACGTAACGGGCTCCGCGTCCTCTACTTCCACGACCCGACCACTCCGGTGGTCGGGTTGATGGTGACGTACCTGGTGGGGAGCAGGAACGAAGCGCTGGGACATACCGGAGCGACACACCTCTTGGAACACCTCATGTTCAAGGGATCCAAGAAGTTCCCAAAACGGAAGGGAGTGGGTCCGCTCGACCTCTTCGCGGCTCGCGGAGCAAAGGTCAATGCAACCACGTGGCTTGATAGGACGAACTACTTCGAGGTACTGCCGGAAGAGCACTTCGAATACGCGCTGGAGCTCGAAGCGGACCGCATGCGGAACGCCATCATCACTGAGAAGGATAGGGCCGAGGAAATGCCCGCGGTGCGGAGCGAATATGCCATGGGGGAGAACGAGCCGCTGGAAGCACTCGACAAGCATATTTGGGCGACTGCGTACCAAGCGCATCCCTACCACCACAGCACTATCGGGTGGCTTTCGGACATTGAGAACGTATCGATAGAGCGTCTACAACGTTTCTACGACACGTTCTACTGGCCGAATAATGCGTATGTGACGGTGGTTGGAAGTGTTGAACGAACAAAGGCTCTTGCGCTCATTGCACGCCACTTTGGAGTACATCAGCGTTCCCCGCACACCATTCCAACCGTCTACACGCAAGAACCAATGCAGCGGGGAAGGCGGTACGTCGAGGTGTGCCGTGCCGGAACCCGCAACATCGTGGGTGTCTCATACAAAGTCCCGGAGGCCCTGCATATCGATACACCAGCACTCATGGCGCTCACCGGCACCCTCGCCCACGGAGCGACCTCTCGACTACATAAAGCATTGGTCGACACCAAGCTTGCCAGCGCGGTCGACGTGATCTACACCCCATTCAAGGACCCGGGACTGATGACCTTCTACGCCACGCTCACGAACGGCACAAAGCATGAAAAGGTCGAGCGCATCATAAAAGAGACCGGCGCGCAGATCATAGATGGCGGTGTGGAACAGAGTGAACTTGATCGCGTACTCGCTCAGATACGCACCGAACTTGCATTTGCCCGGGACGGCCACTACGCACTACTCTCGATACTGAACGAGGCTATCGCGAGCGGAGATTGGCGCTACTTCTTTGACATGCCCAAACGACTTGGTGCGGTCACAGTGACCGATGTGCGCACCGCGGCGCGCACCTACCTAAGCGAGCGAAGTATGACGGTGGGGCACTACATCGCTGAATGAACATGACCATGTCCGCAGACCACACAAAACGCATCCATTACGAACGTCTCTCAAACGGTATGGATGCGTACATGATTCCGACCGTGACCGATGATGTCGTGGTTGCCACGTTCGCCCTCTCGGGGGGTATGCGTATGAGTGAGCGCAGTGCACCCGTTGTCATCATGCAGGGCATGCTGCCAGGTAGCACGACCGGTCTAAACCGTGCTCGGGTCCGCACGAGGATAGCGTCGTTGGGTGCGAACATATCGTTTTCCGTGACCGATCATCATGCACTGGTCTCCGTTTCCTCGCGAGCCGAGGTGTTCGTGGATGCACTCGCTATCGCCGTCGAGAGTATTTCGCAGCCGTTATTTCCACAGCGAGAGTTCATTGAAGCCCGAACCCACGCAGACACCGCGCTTGTGAATGCTGAAGAGGATACCGGTTTGCGCGCAGCTATAGCATTCTCCCAAAGTGTATATCGAAAGGGTCACCCGCATTTTATCAAGATGCCCACGGTCGAGCGGCGTGAACTCGCCGAACTCACGCGTGCTGACGTTGCACGTTTTCACAAGGACGCACTCAC
>SKIN01000049.1 GCA_007116405.1 Candidatus Kaiserbacteria bacterium
GCACCCATTGCAACGACCTCGTCCGGGTTGATGCTCTTGTTCGGTTCTTTGTTGAAGAGTTTTTTGACAGCTTCCACGATAGCGGGCATGCGCGTCTGTCCTCCCACGAGCACTATTTCATCGATGTCCTCAAACTTGAAGGGGCTGGCCTCGATGGCGCGCTTGGTTATCTCTATTGAACGCTCCACGTACTCCGCGGAGAGTTCTTCGAGCTTGGCGCGGGAGAGGTGCAGGAGAAGGTGCTTCGGTCCTGACGCATCGGAAGTGATGAACGGTATGTTGATCTCCGTCTCATTCACGTTTGAAAGCTCTATCTTTGCCTTCTCTGCCGCTTCGTCCAAACGTTGTAGCGCAAGCGGGTCTTTGGTCACATCGATACCTGAGTCTTTCTTGAACTCATCAGCTATCCACCGCACTATCTTTTGGTCGATATCGCGGCCACCCATGTGGCTGTCGCCGTCGGTGCTTTTCACCTCGATGACGTCGTCACCGACTTCGAGTACCGATACGTCAAATGTGCCTCCTCCGAAATCGTACACCACTATTTGCTCGTCTTTCTTTTTGTTGAAACCATAGGCAAGCGCTGCAGCGGTCGGTTCGTTGATGATGCGCTTCACCTCAAGACCCGCTATCTTTCCGGCATCTTTGGTCGCCTTGCGCTGCGCATCGTTAAAGTACGCAGGTACGGTAATGACCGCTTCTGTTATCTTCTCTCCGAGACGTCGCTCGGCGTCATTCTTGAGCTTCTGAAGTATCATCGCGCTGATCTCCTCCGGGCGGTAATCCTTGTCTCCCATGCGCACCAGAACACCTCCGTCGTTTCCTTTCTTCACCTCGTACGGCACGACCTCTTTGTCGCGTTTGACCGCCTCGTCTTCGTAGTTATGGCCAATGAAGCGCTTGATGCCGTAGATGGTATTCTGCGGATTCGTAACAGCCTGACGGCGGGCAATGACACCTACCGCTCGCTCTTTGTTCTTTGATATGGAAACGACCGACGGCGTCGTCCTGCTTCCTTCTTCATTTTCGATGATCTTGGGTTCACCTCCCTCGACGTACGCCATAGCGGAGTTTGTGGTCCCAAGGTCAATGCCGAGTATTTTAGACATAGTGTGCGTGATTAAAGGTGATAATGTGGTCCTAGTGTTTTTAACCGGTCTGTGCCACCACGACCTTTGCCGGGCGGACGACCTCTTCTCCTATACGATACCCCCGCTGGAAGACCTGCGCGAGTGTGTGATCCTTTGAAGCATCGTCAGTCGGTACGACACTCATGCATTCGTGGAGCATCGGGTCGAATGTATCGCCCTCTTTGCCATAGCCTATAAGGCCCTGGTCTGCGAAGACCTTGGCGAGCTGTCCGTGAATGCGTTCGACGCCTTCACGCCATTCCTTGTCGACAGTCCCCCACGTCGAGGTCGACATCGCGCTCTCAAAGCTGTCCATGACCGCAATGAGTGAGCGAAGTAGGTCGGCCTTGGCACGCGTGGCGTCCCGTGCGCGGTCCTCCTCGACCATACGCCGGAAATTCACGAGGTCAGCCCTGCTGCGCTGCCACCCCGCAAGATGTTCATCTCTCTCTTTCTTTGCTTTTGCGAGTTCGTTACGGAGTTTCTTTATGGTCCCTTGGAGCCCGTGGGCCGCCGTTTCGTCTTCTTCCACGACGACACTTTCATCAAGGTCCTGCTCTTCCATGATGTCGTCATCATGTTTCTTTCGGGGGGCTTTTCGCATGGCATCATTATAGTGACGCCTTGCGGACTGTCAAATTATGTGGAGATATTTTTTACCAACGTATTGGCGCTATGTTGTGCTCCTGAAGGTAAGCATTTGCCTTGCTGAAATGGCGACATCCAAAGAAGCCACTGTTTGCAGAGTACGGTGATGGGTGAGCTGCCTCGAGCACCAGATGCTTAGCGCGGTCGATGTGCTCCCCCTTCTTCTTGGCGTAGTTGCCCCACAAGAGAAAGACCAGGTGCTCTCGCTCCTCTGAGAGGACACGTATGACGGCGTCGGTGAATTGCTCCCAGCCCTTGTTCTGATGACTCCCGGGAGCTCCGGCGCGCACAGTAAGCGTCGCGTTGAGGAGCAGCACACCTTGCTCGGCCCACCGTTCAAGGTTGCCGTGCTCAGGTATAGGTATGGCAAGGTCTGTCTGCAGCTCCTTATAGATATTTTGAAGCGAAGGAGGCATACGAACACCCTCCGGAACGGAGAACGAGAGGCCGTGAGCTTGCCCGGTACCATGGTACGGATCCTGGCCGAGTATCACCACCTTCACGGAATCAAACGGACAAGCATCAAACGCTGCAAATACGAACTTGGGTGGCGGATACACGGTGGTGCTCGTGTACTCAGCACGTACGAATGCGGTCAGGTCTCGCCAGTAGTCGGTGGTAAATTCATCCTGCAACACCTGTTTCCACGAAGATTCGATGCGGACCATGTCACTCATGCATGCAATGCTACCACAGAACATGGGTGATGCTGGTGAGTTGTGACGATGCAATCGGTTGACAGTTGCTATATTCTATTGTTTCATAGTAGAGAACACACAGCGAGGGGAGGCATCATGCGTATTCCGTTCTTTCATAACGTAATTGAAGATGAGCCGATTCTAGGTGACGAGACAGCCGCCCCACCGGTCCCGGAAACAGGTGGTCATCATGAGACGAGGCTTGAGGACCTCGATATGCCTGAGCGGTTCAGGCGGACAGCCGACGACCCTGTCGAGCAGTGATATCTACCCCAACACACAACGTGTGTTGGGGTATTTTTTATACGATACGCAACGGTTCGGGAATATTGAAGCCATCAGTATCGAGCAATTGCTTTTGCGAGAGGTCATGCACAACATACCTTCTCCGCTTTCGCAACAGCTCCTGCGCTAACAAATGGTACGTTTCGTACTCGAATGGAATAGGAGCGGGTACGAACTGCTCCCAGTGTTCACCGTCGGTGTGCAGTGCTGAGAGTACACGCCATCGATCGATGATGAACAGCTCACCTACACCGGTTGAGTCCCGCTCCTCTATGGCAACAGGGCCTTCAAAGGGCCACTCTTTCAGGCGAAACCTCGCACACGCACTCATCGAGCGACGATTGTAATGCCGGTGCTTTTCCTTGCCGATACACGCACCTCTGCAGACGCCCTCTCCTAATGCACTGCACGGTGCTTCTGCTTCCAACCCGATGCGACACTTGCAGAGCTCGTGGTCCTTGACCAAAGAGGTGAGGACGGTGGTCGCATGGTCACGAGACCGAAATATACCGACCACAGAGCGCTCCTGCCCTGGAGCAAGCGTGTCGACCTCCTCGATGGTGCTGCTGTGGTATCCTCCGTCACCGGTAAATTCTCGCGCGATAGTGAACGTACCCGGAAGTGGTGATGTGCCGTACTCCGGATGATGCAGTTTCTTCTGATGCGACTCAAGGAGCATTGCTCCAAACTCACCTCCGGTCACCTGGTACTGAACCGAGCGCATGCGTGTGATCATGTCCTTGGCAGGACCGGGAGGATGGTCCTTTGCAAAATGCGCCCGGAGTCGCGTAAGCATGTTCCTGCTTCTGCCGATGTAGAGCAACGCACCATACTGGTCAAACAAGGAATACACACCGGGCCTATCAGGGACCGAGCGCAGCATGTCCTCCTGTACGCGAGGCATAAGGTGATGTGTATGGACGTGCTCCTGAAGTGCGATGTGGAGTTCCCTTTCACCCAGGCGCTCACGTATGTACTCCATCAACTGCACCAAGACACGGGCATCATCAAACGCACGATGCCGTGCGCCGGCATCAAAGGCGTACCGTTCGATAATGGCATCGAGACTGTGCCTTTGTTCTTCGGGAAAAATCCGGCGAGAAAGTTGTGCCGTACAGAGATATGGCACCAGGAGTTCCATACCAATTCGTTTGAACTCCTCAACAAGAAAGCCGTGATCAAAGTGAGCATTGTGTGCGACAAGCACACCTCCTTCAAGGAGTGAGCGTATCCGGTTGGCAGTGTGTGAGAAAGGAGGCGCTCCAACAAGCATGTCAGAGCGAATGCCGGTGAGCCCCGTTACAAAGGGAGGCACCGGTTCCCCCGGGTCGATGAGGGTGGAGTATTCATCCGTCACTACCCCTTTTTCCGTGCGCAGTATACCTACTTCAATGACCCGATGCTGGCGGACACTGGTGCCCGTGGTCTCAAGGTCTACATATATGAGAGGTGTCGAGCGATCTATTTGCATGCGGTGCCTCCAATATACGCGTTATGTCGCGTACTATGAACTGTTCGGTAATCGCCCCTATATCCCTCTGCCATACGTACGAATGACGCTGCGGACCACTCCGCCTACTTCGAGTGATTCTTCCGGGTAGAGATCAGGAAATGATTCGTTGGCAGGTTCCAAGTACTTTCTTCCACGCTTCTCACGGAGATACTTCACCGTCCACTCTCCGTCGATGCAAGCCACAACAATATCGCCGACACGGGCCTGCTCTGTTCTCTCGACAAGCAGGAGGTCGCCCTCAAAGATGCCCGCGTCGACCATCGAAAGGCCTTTGACACGGAGGAGGTACATCCGTTCACGGGCACCGAGCAAAAGGTCGTCGATAGCTACGTGGTCAAGCGCAACCTCCTCTGCGGGAGAAGGAAAACCTGCTTCAACGTACCCAACGAATGGCACTTCTTCGTTCAGGAGTACCGGTATGAGTTTGCCTCGCTCATCCTTTCTAACTACTCCTGCGTCGATGAGTCTATCAACGAGTTTTGATACGGCGTTCTTAGACGCATATCCAAACAGCTGGCACATTTCGCTATAGCCCGGCATGCGCTTATGCGTACGGTAGAAACCAATGAGCTTTTCTTTCTGTGTGTGAAGGTCTGCTGGCATGATGGTGTAACAGCTGTCAGGTTACGCAAACTGCATGGTAAACACTCGAGCCAAGATACCCTTTGACAGCTTCCTTCGCACAGGGCTCTTGCCGCGGCAGGACCTCCTGGGGCGTTCAGCGTATGTTGATGACTCTTCCACCTGGAGGCTGCGCAGCGTCATGAGCAACTCGCGGTGATGGCGCGCCTCTTTCTCGAACGGCTTGCCCTTGATGATCTTGCGATCGATGGTCGTGTTCAATCGTTCGATCTCTTTGATTATCTCCTTACGCAGTGTTTGTTTGCTCATAGGCCGTGATGTTGGTGTTGCTAATATCTATATCATAGGTGAACGTTCGTACACCGTCAACGGCAAGGGGGTGTGCATAGACAGGTTGCGCACTGCGTACTGTAATTCCGTCAACACCACAAGCGAATGTAGCGTCGTGGTACTATGGTACACACATGACAAACAGGATCCTCATTCTACTACTACTCGCTTCAGTTACCTTGAATGCATATCTGCTGCTTCGGGAAGACCCCGGGAACACGACTCCCCCGCCGGATGACGTACCCGCTGTGGTCATTGAGACTCCAGCCGCGGGTACGTACCCGTTCATACGCGTCATCGACGGCAACACGGTCGCCATAGGATACTCAGGGAGAACAGAGCATGTGCGGCTTCTCGGCATCAGGGCCCCTGAGCCAAATGTCCCGGGAGGACCGGAGTGCCAAGCGAGTGAGGCGATAGCACATCTTCGTGCTACCGCGCAAACCGGAACGGTAGTGCTCAGCTTCGATACTGAACACGGCCCACGCGACACCATGGGCAGACTGACCGGATACGTTGAGCTTCCCGACGGCACCGACCTCGGTGAATCAATACTTCGGGATGGCTTTGCCCGCCAGTTCTCCTCGACAGGCACGCATGAGCGCTATGAGGCATACCGTGAGGCAGAACAATTTGCCATTCAAAACCAACTGGGTCTGTGGGACCCTGAACTCTGCCCGTAAAGCGCGCCTACGTACCCGCCTTGAGGCCGCGCAGTGTCGCGAGAACATCCTTAGCGTGTCCTATTGGGCGCACCTTTTCCCACACATGCACCACCGTACCGGAAGGGTCGATGAGAAATGTTGAGCGTGACGTACCCATGTACGTGCGACCCATGAACTTCCTCTCACCCCAGACACCAAACGCATCCATGAGCGCATGATCTTCGTCAGACACAAGTGTGAATGTAAGCTTCTTCTTTTCAATGAACGACTGGTGTGAAGCGCACGTATCTTTGCTTACACCTAGAATGATCGCGTCTTCTTTCTCAAATTCAGCTCCAAGGTCGCGAAACCCTTCGGCCTCTATCGTGCAACCCGGAGTGTTATCCTTTGGGTAAAAATACACGACTATCCACTTACCCTTGTACTCCGCAAGGGTGTGTTCGTTCCCGAGCTCGTCTCGAAACGCAGTGGTAGAGGGTATGATGTCGTTTACAGAAAGCATGGTGATGCGGTGTCGCTAGTTAGTAATGACGCCGAGTCGGTCGTCCTCTATCTCTATGTATCCCGCGGCACTGCTCTCGATGCAGACGCGCACCAGGTACTGCGTATTTGACCGCATGTCGGTCGTAAGACGGAAGTACTCACGAGGGACACGAGCGATACCGAGCGCAAAGGTCTCTGTCTCAAACCGAGTCTCGGGCAGTGGTGGCAGGTTCTGTATGGGGTTGGTGACCAACAGCGTACTGTCGAGCGAGTACTCAATGCCAAATTCCGTGATGGGTCCAAACCCTGTCACAAGCCCTGTCTCAACGTCGATGATGGCATGATTCTTGCATAAATGACCGCAGTCCCACTCTGCCACGGCAAACCGCCCTGCAAAGACCGGACCGGCGCGGAGTGCCGTGCGTAAACGGTTTGCGTACTCTCTCGACTCAGGAAACAGTGAGTGATCGAGTTCTGTCGCATACGGACCATCGAAAATGACTATTTCACTGTCAGTCGATGTGGCACGGCGCGCCTCTTGCCTATTGAGTACTTCTTCACATGAGAGCGGTCTTCCCTGCACCGCACGGATATCAGTGGCGCGCTTATAGACACCGCCCACCTCCTTCACCGCACCCCACATCCACACGACGTAGCTGCCACCGCATGTGTGCACAAGGCGACCCATCGGATACCACTGGACCATGACGCCCTCGTGCATGAGACGGCCTTCACTGTTGAAGCACGCGCTTGGTACGGGACCGAATGCCTCAAACACCTGTGTGGTCAGACGATTCACACCATTGGTGTCCATCCATGGCGCCCATACAAGGACCATTACGCCCAGTATCAACACGAGTGCTCTTACCATACCCGAGCAGTATACCAAAAAGCCAGCATGTCGTGTGCGGACCTACTCCAAGAGAGAGCGAAGTCCTCCGCGTTTAGGTTCACAGATGCGTATATCGCGCTCAGGAATACCAAGCGTGTCTGCAAGGTATGCACGCACTTCGTATATACCACCGAGCGTGTCGACGAGACCCAGTTCCACACCCCTCTTTCCAAGGAAGGTACGGCCATCGGCTATTTCCAAATACTCCTCATACGTACGCGTCGGGCGCACGCGCGCGATACGTT
Source organism: Candidatus Kaiserbacteria bacterium (assembly GCA_007116405.1). GTDB lineage: Bacteria > Patescibacteriota > Minisyncoccia > Phycocordibacterales > UBA12088 > UBA12088. The sequence continues at coordinate 7,472 of SKIN01000049.1, forward strand.
CTATCATGTAGGTGTGCACCGTATCGACCTGTTCCTGGAAGTAGCGTTGCTCTTCTTCAGAGAGTCGACGATTGGGGTTGCCTGCATCCTTAAAGGAGCCGCTTGAGAGGTCGATCCATCGCATACCCTCTTCCTCGCGCGCGCCCGCTTGTTCCGTGTAGCTCATGGTCACTCCTATGGAGCCAATGTTACTGATGGGAGATGTCACGATATGGTCAGTGCCCGCGGCAACCCAGTAGGCGGCACTTGCGCCAATGTCTCGCACCAACGACACGGTCGGTTTGTCCGCACGGTGAAGTGCGAACATGACGTCGTCAGCTGCAACCGGTGTGCCACCCGGGGAGTCAATGTCAACTAATATCGCTACTATCAATTCGTCTGCAAGGGCCTCATTGATCTGGCGAATGAGGCTGCGGGCACCGGATATCATTCCAAGTCCGAGAAGCCGCGTGAACCCCTCATCATCACTCGTGATGATGCCGTGGACGGGAATGGTGGCGATGTTGCACTGCTCCTTACTTCGACTATCACCCACCAGTGTGATGATGCCGAGGATCATAATAGAGGCTATGAACCAAAAAAGTACGGCAGGGATGCCGACAAAAAGCCCAAATACCACCTGTGACCGCGTAGTGTTCTTGACCGGCCGTGGTGTGACCTGTGTTATGTTCGATTCCTGTGTTCGCTCTCCCTCCATGTGTGTTACTATACCATCTGTTATGTAGGTCCCCCTACCTATCACCCATTAGTTATCCACGTTCGCCATTACCTCACCATATACACCAACCATGTCAGAGACACAGCCCCTTCGCCATACGCATGTCGTAAAAACAAAAATAGTCGCCACGCTCGGTCCAAGTAGCAGCGACAAGGAGATGATTATTAGAATGCTCAATGCGGGGATGACCGTCGCCCGTTTCAACATGAGTCATGGCGATCTCGAAAGTCACGCCAATCTCATGCGCACGGCTCGTGCCGCAGCAAAAGAAGCCCGTAAACCACTCGCGATACTGCAAGATCTCTCAGGCCCAAAGATACGCATCGGCGATCTTGAGACGGAAGAGGTGACACTCCGCGATGGTGAGAAGTTCACGCTCACCACCCAAAAATGTGTCGGTAACGAACACCGTGTGTGGGTCAATTACAAAAAACTCCCCAAGGAAGTACCTGTTGGTACACACATATTCCTCCACGATGGCAAGATACAGCTTAAAATACTCGAGGTCACCGACACCGAGATACACACTGAAGTCATTAATGGAGGAACCATACGCGGCAGGCGCGGCGTAAACGTGCCTGACGCTCACCTCACGCTCTCAACCCTCACTCCGAAAGACAAGAAGGACGCGGTCTTCGGCATGGAGCATGGTGTTGATATCTTCACCCTGTCATTCGTACGTGAAGCAAAAGATATACACCAACTGCGTAAGCTGCTCGCAAAGAGACCGAACGCGATGATCGCTGCAAAGATAGAGACCAAAGCCGCCATAGAGAATCTCGATGAGATACTCGACGCTGCGGATGCAGTCATGGTGGCACGTGGAGACCTTGCTATAGAAGTACCCCCCGAAAAGGTGCCGCTACTTCAGAAGAAGATAATCCGTGCGGCAAACCGTGCAGGCAAGCCGGTCATTACTGCTACGCAGATGCTCGACAGCATGCGTGTCTCCACGGTCCCGACACGTGCCGAAGTGAACGACATCGCCAATGCCATTCTCGACGGCACCGATGCTGTGATGCTTTCGGATGAGACCGCAGTGGGGGCACATCCCGCTCGAGCGATCTCGGTCATGTCACGTGTTGCGCGCCAGGTGGAGTCAAGCGAGCATTTTGCTGAGCTGATACAGGTTTGGGACTTCAAACCCAAAACGCGCTGCGATGCCGTGAGTAGGTCTATCACAAAGACCGCAATCAATTTGAACGCAAAGACCATCGTCGCGTTTTCAGAGAGTGGATACACGGGCCGCATGGTTGCACGATATCGCCCATTGGTACCGATACTGGTACTCACTCCGAATAAAGAAGCATTCAACCAGAGCCTGCTCACGTATGGGTGCGAACCCGTCTTAGTACGCAAGGTCATGCATTTATCAGAGGCACAGCGCGTTGCGCGGAAGATACTTAAGGAGAAAGGTCTCTGTGAAGAAGGAGATGTATTCGTACTCGGTGCCGGCATTCCCTTTGGTGAACCCGGCAGTACCAACATGATGCTCGTGGAGCGGATGTAAATAAGCGCGTAGGTAATAAAAAAGAGGCGACCGAGGTCGCCTCTTTTGAGGTTTGCGTGATACATCCCTATATCACGACTTTTGCGAACGGGAGCCGTTCGCGGTGCTGATCACCACATGATCACGCTATCCTTGGACCAGGCAGCCTCACCGAAGCTAAAACCTCCGGCCTCGGAGTATCCCGGACCTTCGCTCGCGCCCATGAAGACGCCCTGCAGCTGGAAGAAGTCGCCATCAGGAAGTTTCTGGGTCAGCTGGTAGCTACCCGTACTCCCGGCAAACGTGGCGTCGCCGTACGCCATGCTGTGACCGGAGATCCATGCGTGCATTGAGCCCGATGCGCTCGTCGCCGAGCAGTGACCCATTGCACACGGGTCAACAGGGACGGGCTTGGTGCATGCTGGCTTGCCGCAAGCGAGCGCGGTGCCGGAAACGGCGAGGGAAACAGCAAACATCGTTCCCAGAATCAGTTCTTTCTTCATGTCAATTCTCCTTTGTGGAGTTGGTTTTTTGGAGGAACACACCGGGCCTCATGCCCGATGCAAAGAGCGCTTGTACGACAGTTGTCGACAAGGATATTTTGGGCGTCATGCCCGGTGCTGAGAGGGACACTAACATATTATAAATATTTGTCAAGCGTTCGATACTTGCCAATTTATTTTTTTGTGCTATAGTCACGCGAGCAGTGAACCTTAAAAAAGGAGGTGTACTAATGTTACAAATCATGCTTATGTTGGCCCTGCTCTCGTACGCAGGACAACTTGATGCGCAGGGCACGACCTATATCCCCCGTGCTGACAGAACCGCTGAACAAGCGGTCCGCGAGCTTGTTCGTTCTCCGCACCGCGCGGAGTTCGAGCGGGAACTGATCCGGGAGCACAGCATGACCTTCGCCGAGCTCCGGCGGACACGTCTTATTGTCTACCCCTGCGGCGGCGACTGTGCCCTCGAGACCGCATACATTGGTGAGGACGGACGTTCTCACTACTGGCGCACTGTCGAGGCACACGAGCCTGTTGCCGGGTACATAAACAGCAACCGGTTCTACCCGCTGTTCCTGCCCGCTTGCGGAAACCCGGTGCGTTCTATCGCACTGCCGGAAGTGGTTCCTGAACCGGTCATTGAACCTACTGAGTCGCAATATGGTTGTACCGATGGATCGGTGCAGTACAGCACCGGTTACTGGCACAACCCTGCAACCTGGGGCCGTTGGGGCTCGGGTGGTCACGGATACGGGTGGACAGTCTCGCATCATCAGAACATCATTTGTGTTTGGCCCGCTCAGAACCCCGAAGGAGGTGAGCAATGAACAAAAGACTTCTGCTCTTAGTGCTACTACCGCTGGTCACTGTGACCACCGGTTGCGGTACAGCTATTGTAAAGCAGACCCCTATCCCGGATTGTGAAGGGAGAGCGTGCTTTACAGAATTGCGTGGCTCAATGGCCGGCAGAGGTGGCGGTATCTATGGTATCGCCGGCATTACCGTCGTTGGTGATGATGGGTCTCAGCAGTTCAAGCCTATTGTCGACGGTGTAATGCCGGATCGACTCGATACGCTTGGGCCGTCCGCCATCACGGGATATGCAACCTACCGCGCTTCACGGCGTCACGCGCAAGCTATCGAGCATGCTGCTGAGAACAGCGGGCCGGGGCTTATCCTGATAAACGACAACAGCAGTGCCGCGGCAGCTCTCAGTAACGCGGAGGTTGGGGTGACGCAGGAGATCCTGCAGCAGACCCTCCCTCCAGTTCGATTCGGTCACAAGTAGTGACCACCACAGACCGGATACATTCTCGTATCCGGTCTTTTCTATGCGCAACACACATAAGTTGACATTCTGATTATTTTATGCTATTCTGCTGCAAGTTGTTCCTCAAAACTAAGGAGAATTTGATGAGACATTTTCGCAAGAACGGTGATCGATACCTCCTCCTGGTCGTGCTGATTCTCTTGATCATCGGCTCTAGTGACATGGCTTTCGCGGATGTTCAGCTGCCCACACCACTCCAAGGACTGGAGGTCGAGGAGGAAGACATTCGCGCTCTACCCTCTCCGGATGGGTCGATGTACCTCGTTTCTGTTCGTGTAATGGCGGGTGAAAACACGTCAGTATACGGACCTTTCGAGGCGACACTTTGGGAGAAGCAGGTCGACCTGACAAGCTTCCTAGAGGATCCGGCTGAAGGTCAGGTGTCGAAGCAAGAGTATGCTTCGGTATTCTGTAACCTCAACCGAGAAGTGTTCGGACTCGCGTGTACGAGTGAACGTGAGCTTGAGATCGTGGACAATAGCTACCCTTGGTGGGTACCTATCGCCACGGTGCCGAAAGGCAGGCTCTCTGAGACCATCGCTGCGCTTACCGGCGCAACGATAGTACCGATGCTTCCCGAGCCGGCGGCCACAACAGTGGAAGAGGTGAAAGCAATACCCCTACCACGGCCTCGACCCCCAGCCCCTCCCATCACCTACCGGAGCACATCGCTCTGGTAGCACAACCACCGCCGACACAGCACTGTGTCGGCGGTATTTCTATACTACATGTCAACACTTCACTTCCGCACAAGCGCTCGCGCGATGACGTGTTCGAGGAATTCCGGCAGTGTGGCTCCTACGGCCTCAACCGCCTGAGGCACCAAGGACGCCGAGGTCAAACCGGGCAATGTGTTCACTTCGAGGAAAAAGATACCCTCTCGAGCAACAATGAAATCAGTTCTGCTGTAGTCACGTAAGCCGAGCGTGGTATGCACCTCGCGCGCGGCACGCATGAGGTCTTGAGTCACCGTTCGCGGTAGCCGCGCGGGACATATCTCTCGGGCAAATCCGGCATACTTCTCATCGTAATCAAAGAACCCACTCTTGGTTGGCACTATCTCGATCGGAGGAAACACATACACGTCCTCTCCGCGGAATCCTTCAGCCACGGCAACGGTCACTTCTTTGCCACGCACGTAGTTCTCCACAAGCGCGTGCTCGTTGATCTGCAGTGCTCCCAGTATTCCATAATGCAGCTCATCGAACGTCCTTGCGAGCGTCGTCGCGACCGAGGAGCCGCCCATCGCCGGCTTTACAACGACCGGCATCGGGAACGAACGGAATAGTTCCGAAAGCAACGTGTCGGAGTATTCTCCCGTGTGTACCACACGATGTGGAGCATGCCTGAGTGACGTGTTCCTCAACACAGACTTGGCCAAGGGCTTGTTCATGCCTATGGCTGAGCCGAGTGCGTCAGAGCCCGTATACCGCACACGATGTGTATCGAGTAAGCGCTGTAGCGTACCATCCTCTCCGTACGTGCCGTGCAGCGCGTTGAACACTACATCCACATGGTCGAGTATCTTCTCAGGACTTCCCGGGCGACCCCTGTAGTGCCACACCCCTGCCTTATCTATGAAGATGTCGCGCGCATCGTAACGGTCATCGGGCAGGAGCGTAAGCACTGTGTGGCCAGTCTTCAGCGACACATCATATTCAGCGGAGGGTCCCCCACGCAAAACACCCACACGGATCTTATTCATGGGTCCAGTATAGCATTGAGTCAGTACTCGCCACCAAACGTGTTTCCACTACCATGCCGTCATGTTCGTATCCGTTTTGAACGCTTACGCTTGTGTGTCGCCAGCGAAAAGCGATGCGCCTCGGCATTTGCAAGGAGTATTTCATCAGCGTGCATGGAACGCACTTTAATAGGGCCGGAAACGCGTTTTGGTCGGTGATGCTCATCTTTGGTCAC